>CAXUFU010000246.1:4260-5024 GCA_964250275.1 uncultured Chthoniobacterales bacterium
GCCACATGCCTTCATCGGCGCGCACGGTGGGAAGTGAGAAGATCAAAAGCAGGGCAGCGGCGCAGACAACGTGAAGTTTCATGGCAGATGCCAACCGCTCGACGCGGCACCCGCCTTTGTCAAAGCGCGTTCCTCAACGGCTCGCCGGCGCTGGCTGGCCAAGCATTGCTTGCCGCCCCGTTCAGACCGCCCTGGAACCGCCTTCGATGCACAGTTCCGTTCCCGTGGTGCACTTGGCATCGTCTGAAGCGAAATAGAGCGCAGCGGCATCCAAAAACAAGGTAGGGGCGGGCTTTCCGAGCCGACCCTGACTGTCTGGAGAACGTTCAGCGTACAAGACGCCGTCCGGAAACAAATGGGATGGCTCGGAGAGCCGACCCCTACCTTTTCTTACGACGGCAGCTTCGCTGCCTGCCAGAAGAACTCGGAGGCCGCCTCCGCCAAGGGCCAGTGCCGACAAATTTTCTTCCTCCGCTTTGGGATAGAGGCGAACCAAAGCGCGCTTAGCGGATCGCCGGCCGCCTGCTGGCTAGCAACCGTTCGCTGCCGACCAGATAAAGCAGCCCGCCGATAACCGCGAACGGCACAAGCGAGCAGAGGTCGCTCAGCGGTCCGTTGAACAACGGGTTGTGGTCGCTTGCCCAGTTGTAGATCGCCGCGTCCACCTTCGGCAGCACGCCCTGGATGAAGGCGATGATGATCCCCGCGATCGCCCCGCCCGCGATGTAGCCGGAGGAAAGCAGCACACCCGAGCTCTTGTCGGT
>CAXUFU010000247.1:0-5018 GCA_964250275.1 uncultured Chthoniobacterales bacterium
GAGTACGGGTCACGGTGGTCAAGGCAGAGCCTTCCTACTCACGGCGCCAGTCGCGCAAGGCTTGTTCGAGCGCGGCGTGCACCTCAGTCATTTGAATGCCGGTTTGTTCGAGCTTGGAGGTGTCGAGCACGCAATTCGAGCGCGGGGTCCGGGCGGCGATGCGCATGAACTCCTCCTCGTCGTTGAAGAAACTAAACTCCTTGCGGATCACTCCGCTCGCCCGGATCAGATCGACCACTTCGCGGGTAGTGACCCGGCCCGGGTTGGTGACGTTGTAGGTCCCGAACGGCACGCCCCGGGAAAAACATTCGTACGTCGCCCGGCAAAAGTCATCGAGCTGGGAGAGCGAGTTGGCGGCGTCGAGCAGCCGCGCATAGCTCATCAGCTTGCTGAGATAGTTGCGCGGGCTGTCCATCTCGTTGAAGGGGATGCGCAGGCGCCAGATGTAGCAATCCCGGGCGCCGCCGAGCACTTCTTCGCCCAGCGCCTTCGTCCCGCTGTAGAAGCTGCAATGGTTCGTGCGGAACGAGAAATTCGGCGCGTCGTCTTCGCGGAAGCCGCCGCCGCCCGGCCGTTCCCCAGAGTAGATGCAGCCGCTCGAGACGTGCCCCCAGGGCGTGCGCGTTTTTTCGCACGCTTCGCGGATGCTTCCCGGCAGCACCGCGTTGCCAAAGACGCAGTTGGCCTTGTCATCCTCGCAAGCGTCGACGTTCGGTTTGCCGGTGTAGCCCGCGGCGTTGATCAAAAAAGTGGCGCGCGTCTCCGCCAACAGGTCGGCCAACTGATGGGGATTGGTGTAATCGATCTGCTTGCGCACGAGGTTCCGGAAGTCGAGGCCCAGGCGCGTAAAGAGCCTCTGATACGCTTGGCCCACGTAGCCGGAGCCGCCGAGTAAGATGATCATGGCGAAAAGATGCCGCAGCGGCGGCGCGAAGGAAGGAAAATTAATTGGCACCTAACGCGGCGTTTAAATGAAGCAGGCTTCGTTCCGAGCCGGCACACCATTCCCGGCGCCCGGCTCGCGGCGCTATTCCGCCAGCAATGGCGCCGGCGCTCCGGCAACCTCATCCTGCTCGGCGAAAAGATTGACCAGGAGCGCCATGATGCCGCCGCCAGCGATCAGGCCGCACATCGGCAGCGCGGTGCCGTTGTCCAACGCGCTCACGAGCATCCCACTGAGCCCGCTGAGCAGAAACTGCACGCAACCGAGCACCGCGGACGCGTTCCCGGCGTTGCGGCCGTGCGGCGCCAGCGCGAGCGAGGTCGCCGTCGGGAAGATGAAGCCGAGCGTGGAAACGAAGAAAAACAGCGGAATGAGGATGCCGGCGAACCCGCCCAGATGATTGCTGGCATCGATCAGCAAAACCCCGCCCGCGAGGGCGGAACCGGCCAGCGCACCGCGCAAGATCCTGGTCAACGAGGCGTGGCGCGCCAGGCGGCCGTTGATCTGCGAAGCCGTGATCAACCCGAACGCGTTCAGGCCGAAGAAATAGCCGAAGTGTTCCGGCCGGACGCCGAAGAGCTGGATGAAAACAAACGGCGACCCGCCGACGTACGCTTACAAGCCGCCGCAGGCAAAACTGATGCTCAAGGTATTGAGCACAAAGGTCCGGTGGCCCAACAGCCGCCAGTATAAAGCCGCCGTTTCGAAGACACTGTTCTTTTCCCGGCGCTCCGGGGGCAGGCTTTCCGCCAGGAAGAACCGCACGTTGGCCAGGCAGACCGAGGCGACGAGCAGGTGCAGCCAAAAGATCGAGCGCCATCCGATGTGCACGATCAGCCAGCCGCCGAGCAGCGGCGCCAGGATCGGCGCGAGGCCCATCACGAGCATCAACGCGGAGAACACGCGCGTCGCGTCGCGCGCGTCGAAGCGGTCGCGCACGATCGCCCGGGCGACGACCATTTCCGCGCAGCCGCCGAGCGCCTGAAGCAGCCGCAGAGCCAGCAACGCATCCACGCCCCGCGCCAGCGCGCAACCCGCCGACGCCAGGATAAACATGGCCAGGCCCACGTACAAAGGCCGCTTGCGCCCGAAACGGTCCGACGCCGGCCCGTAGATCAACTGCCCCAGGGCCAGGCCGATGAAGTACACCGCCAGCGTGCGTTCCACGTCCGCGACGCTGACGTGAAACTCGGCGGCGATGGCCGGGAACGCCGGCAGATACATGTCGATCGCCAGCGGCCCCAGCGCCGACATCGTCCCAAGCAGCAGGATCAACATCCGCACCGCCCAGGAAAACCCCCGCGGCGACGTCAGGGGGGTATCAAAAGAAGCGCCGAGCAGTTGCTGCTCCGGCGCATCGTCGGTTCGAAGCTCGATGGATTCGTTCACAGGTTCAGGTTCTGGGGGAACCACCTGCCGCAGTTACTCCGGCACCGCCGTTTTGCTTTCCCTTCCGCCGCTGCTCCGTGGTGCCCAGGACCGCAGGTCGCAGGTTACCCGGCCGCGACCGTGTGATTTCTCTCCCGTTGCGCGCTGACGATCTCACCGATCGTCGTCTCCAGCGAGCGGGTAATGTCCCAGCCTGGGTAGTGCCGGCGCATCTTGCGCAGATCGCTGTAATAACAGATGTGATCGCCCGCCCGCGCCTCCTCGACGTAGGTGTAAACCTGGGGCAGACCAGAGAACTTTTCCGCCAAACCAAAGGCCTCCAGGATCGAGCACGAGTTATCCTTGCCTCCACCGAGATTGTAAACTTCCGCCACGCGCGGCGCCTCGGCAAAGGCGTGCATGAAACGAGCCACGTCGTACGCGTGGATGTTGTCCCGCACCTGTTTGCCTTTGTACCCGTACACCTTGTACTCGCGGCCTTCCAGGTTGCACTTCACGAGGTAACTCAGGAAGCCGTGCAGCTCGACCCCGGAATGGTTTGGCCCCGTCAGGCAGCCGCCGCGCAAACAACACGTCGGCAGACCAAAATACCGCCCGTATTCCTGCACCATCACGTCCGCCGCCACTTTCGAGGCGCCGAAAAGAGAGTGTTTGGATTGATCGATGGAAAAACTCTCCGGGATGCCCCCGGCATAAGCCGGATCGTCGTAATCCCAGCGCGTCGGCAGCTCGGTCAGGGCGATGCGATTGGGCGCGTCGCCATACACCTTGTTCGTGGACATGTGGATGAACGGCGTCTCCGGGCAGCTCTGGCGGGCCGCTTCAAGCAGGTTGAGCGTGCCGACGGCGTTCGTATCGAAGTCGTCGAACGGAATGGCGCTGGCCCGATCGTGGCTCGGTTGCGCCGCGGTGTGCACGATCACCGCCGGCCGGACCTGGGCAACGAGGGCCAGCATGCGCGGCCGGTCCCGGATATCGGCCTCGTGATGTTGGTAGCCGGGGATCGCTTGTGTCAGGCGCCGCTGGTTCCAGCGCGTGTCTCCGGCAGCGCCGAAAAATACCGCGCGCTGGTTGTTATCGATCCCGTGGATCTCAAAGCCGGCTTGATGAAAATACAGGGCAACTTCCGAGCCGATCAAGCCTGACGCACCCGTGACGAGACAACGCTTCATTCGTGATTCGATCCTGCTCCGGCCGGCGGGCAAACGAGCCCAGCCGGCGCCCTGCTAAAGTTTGAACCCGGCGGAGACCGCGTCCCGGTAGAACATTTGCACCGTGTCCAGCGAGAGGTCGGCCAGATCCATGCCGCCCATCTTGATGGCTTTGGCGAGGATATCGTGCGGCACGGTGACGATCTGGCAACCGCAATCGGCTGCCTGGAAAATATTGAGCACCTCGCGCACGCTGGCCCAGAGCAGCTCCCCTTCCGGATGGCCGGCCAGGAGGTCCAGCGCGTCTTTCATGATCGGCAACGGATCGGTCCCGGTATCGGCGATGCGCCCGGCAAAGACCGAGACCACCGACGGGACGTCCGGGTTGAGCGCTTCGGCCACGCCTTGCACCTGTTCGCGGGTGAGGAGGGCCGTGACGTTGAGCTTGACGCCGTCTGCGGCCAGCTCGCGGATGAGCGGCAACGCCGATTCACGGCGCGTGTTGGTGATAGGGATCTTGACGTAGACGTTGTCCTGCCAGTCCCGGATTTTGAGCGCCTGGCGGTGCATGTCCTCGAACTCGTCCGAGAACACCTCGAAGGAGATGGGCTTGTCGGTGATGACTTCGAGGAGCGACTTGGCAAAGCCTTCGTAGTCGGTGATGCCGACTTTTCTCATCAGCGTGGGATTAGTGGTCAGGCCCTGGATGAACGGTTTCTTGGCCAGCTCGATCATGCCTTCGCGGTCGGCGCCGTCGGCGAAGATTTTAACGGGGAGGGTCAGCAGTAGCTCGGTGCTCATGGGTTTGCTACGAGTAAGCGGGTTTGGTTTTTAGAGAAGGAACGTAGCCGGCCGCCGACGGCCCGATGCAAACCCGGTTTAGACCCGGTCCACCCGGCAGTTATAGCAACCTGCGCGGGCATTATGCAAGTGCAAGTAAGCGATCCCTGGATCGGTAAAATAACGGGCGATCAACGGCTCGAGCGCTTTGCCCTCGACGACTTCAGCCGCGGACATCATGCCGTCGGCATCGTAGGCGCGCACCGACAGCAACCTGCGGCGGATCATCTCGGGGAGCTCGCCGGCGGCCGGATGCGCCTGCCGCGCGTCTTGACGAACGAAGATCGCCCCGGAAGAACGGTAGGGCGACCGCGCGGCGCTCTGGTGTTCGTACGGCAGCAGCAGCACCGTTTCACCGACTGCCGCGTCCAGCAGGCTGACGCGGCAGGGTGTGCCGGGATGGGCTTCGGCGATCTGCCGGCGAATACCCCGTTCCGCCAGGGCGACATCCGCAAGATCGAAAAGCGGGCGAAACATCTCCTCGGGCAAGGCGCGGAGGCGGAAAAGAGGGGACGGTTCGTGCATGAAGTGTCTATCCTACGAGCCGTGATGGCCGGTGAACAACCGACTTTGCGTGACAATTAGTTCGCGGAGACTGGGCTGTAGTCTAGCCGCGCGTCTGATCGAGAATGACGTCGACGGCTTCGGCAAACGAGTTGACGGTAAAATCTGGCGCCTGTCGCAGTGCCTCGGCA
>CAXUFU010000248.1:0-5008 GCA_964250275.1 uncultured Chthoniobacterales bacterium
CCTTATCCGTGGAGCGCCTGCCAGACAGTCAGGGACCGGGTCGGAGACCCATCCCTACCTTTTTTGGATGCCCCGCGGGGGCTATAGTATGAATAAGTGCGGTCTGTCGCCCGTTTCTCATCCATCGATGTCCATTTACCGGCGCGTCCTCCTTTACTACCGCCCCTTCGGCGGGCCAACGCTCCTGGCCCTGGCCATTTCCCTGGTCACCATCGCGCTGAACCTCGCCAAGCCCTGGCCGTTCCAGATCATCGTCGACCGCTTCCTCACGCCTCGTCTCGCGCGCGGCCCGCGGCCCGAAGCAGCTTTCCTCCGCCACCTGTTAAATCCCGCTTGGGGCGCGCCCACGGACATTCTCCTCCTTTGCGCCCTGCTCGTCGCCGTGACGCTCGGGGCAGGTTTGCTCGGGCTGTGGAGCAATTTCCTCTTTGTCCGGGTCGGGCTCGAAGCCTTGCTCAAGCTGCGCACCGATCTCTTCGCCTACCTGCAATCGCTGCCGCTCAAATACCACGACGCTCGCCGCAGCAGCGATTCGTCGTTCCGCGTCGCGTACGACTCCCAGAGCATCCAGACGATCTACAACCGCGGCTTTACCAACATCTTCTCCTCGGTCGTCACGCTGGCCAGCATCTTCTTGATCATGGTGCGGCTGGACTGGGAGCTGACGCTGCTCTCCGTCAGCATCGTGCCCGTGGTGGTTCTAGCCATCCACCATTTTTCGAGGCGCATCCGCCAGCAATCCACCTCCATCCAGGAAAAGGAAAGCGCCGTGCTGGCGCTGGCCCAGGAGGGACTGAGTTCGATCAAGGTGGTGCACGCGTTCGGCCAGGAGGAATCGACTGTCAGCCTCTTCCGCCTCCAGGCCCGGCAAAGCCTGACCGCCAATCTGCAACTGACGATGACCAACGTAAAAAGCGCCCTGGTCATCAACACGCTCATGGCCCTGGGCACGGCGGCCATGATTTGCCTCGGCGCGCTGCACGTGCTGGAGCTGCGTCTCACTCTGGGCAATTTAACCGTTTTCATCAGCTATCTGGCCATGCTTTACGCGCCCATCGAGGCGCTCACCCAGACGGCGTGGGCGCTCGAAGGCGCCGCCGCCGGGGCGCAGCGCTGTTTCGAGGTGCTCGATCACGCCGACGACGTGCGCGACGCACCCGGCGCGGCCGCGATCACGGGCACGCAGGGCGCCATCTGCTTCGAAGGCGTCGACTTCGGCTATTCGCCGGAGCGGCTGATCCTGCACGGCATCGACCTGGAGATCCGCCCCGGGCAGCGCGTGGCCTTTGTCGGCGGCACCGGCGCGGGCAAAACCAGCCTGCTTTCGCTGGCGCCACGGTTTTACGATCCCACCCGTGGCCGGGTAACGCTCGATGGCCGGGACGTGCGGGCGATCACTCGCCGGTCGTTGCGCGCCCAGATTTCGCTCGTCTTACAGGAGACGGTGCTCTTCTCGACCACGATCCGCGAGAACATCGCTTACGGCCGTCCCGGCGCCACCGAAGACGAGATCAACGAAGCAGCCCGCCGGGCGCAAGCCTACGACTTCATCATGGGGATGCCGCAGGGCTTTGCCAGCCCCGTGGGCGAGCGCGGCGGCAACCTGAGCGTCGGGCAACGCCAGCGGATCGGCATTGCCCGGGCGTTTTTGAAGGATGCGCCGATCCTGCTTTTGGACGAGCCGACGAGCGCGTTAGACCCTGCCACGGAACGCGCGATCATGGACACCTTGGAGGAGCTGATGCGCGGCCGGACCACGCTGATCATCACCCATCGGCTGGCGACGGTGCATCATCTGGACAACATTGTGGTCCTGCGGGATGGCCGCATTGCGGAGACCGGCACGGGCGAAGAGCTGCTGCGCCGCCAAGGCACGTACGCCATGCTTTACCGGGCCGGCAATTTCGCTCCGGGCACTTCATAGACGGCAGTCGTCGTCGCGCCAGCGCCTCCAAAAAAAGGTAGGGGCGGGCTCCTCCCAGCCGTCCCTGATCTTCTGGGGAACAGGGTGAACACTACATGACGCCATCCCATCCTCCAGGAGCGTTCCCAGACAGTCAGGGACGGCTCCGGAGAGCCCGCCCCTGCGTTGTTTTGGATGCTGCTCGAGCGCGGCTTGCTTTCAGTTTTCCATCTGCTACTGACTTGGGAGTTGCCGGTAACCTCCCGCACCGGCACTGACCGTACCGTCAAATCCTCCCCCTCGCCCGTGTCATGACCGTTCCTTTTCGTTGGCTCGTTCCCGTTTGGAGTCTGCTCGCAGCCGGCCTGCTAGCTCAGGCTCAGGAGCCGGCCTCCACGCCTGCTGCCGTCGCATCGCTCCCGGCGGGAGTCGCGCCGGCGGAAGCGCATGCCCCCAGTGCTGCCGAGCCGCAGATCACCTGGAGCAGCGTCCGCGTCAATGGGCCGTACATCGCGATGACTTTCGACGACGGCCCCAGCGCCAAGCTGACGCCCAAGCTCCTCGACTTGCTGGCGGAGAGGCATATCCACGTCACGTTTTTCCTCGTGGGTACCAATGCCAAAGCCTACCCCGATATCGTCAGGCGAGAAAAAGCGGAGGGCCACGAGGTCGGCAACCATAGTTGGGACCATCCGGACCTGGCCAAGAAAAGCGAGGAGATCGTCCGCTCGCAGTTGGATCGCACCAACGACGCCATCGCCGCGGCGCTTGGCCAGCCGCCAACGTTGTTTCGGCCGCCGTACGGGAGCCTGACCAGGGACCAGCGCAAGTGGGTCGCGAAGGATTACGGTTTTAAGATCATCCTCTGGTCGGTCGACCCGCTGGACTGGAAGCGGCCGGGGCCGGAGATCGTGCACCAGCGCATCGTGCAGGGCGCGCGCAACGGAGCGATCATTCTCTCGCATGACATCCATCCGGGTACCGTCGAGGCCATGCCCGCGACCTTGGATGATTTGCTTGGCAAAGGCTTCAAATTCGTGACCGTGTCCGAGTTGATCGCCATGCAGTTGCCGCCGGCGCAGAAGCCCGGGGCGCAGGTGGCGGAAGCCACGATGCACGAGCCGGCGGGCAGCCCCAAAGCAGCGCCGACGCCCAAATTGCCGGACAAGATCACGGGCTCGCCGCAGTAGCGGCCGCTTTGCCATCGACGCCCTTCCTTTGCGCATGGGGACCAATTTCGAGACGCCCCTAGCCAGTGATTATCTGGAGTTGCGCGCGGAGCTGAGCAGCGCGTTCTTTGCGCTGCTCGCGCTGGCGATCGAGGCGCATAGCCCGCCCGAGTTGCTGCAGACCCTCCAGGATTTGCAAAACGGGCTGCGCGAGCCCTTCCTCTTTGTCGTGGCGGGAGAGGTCAAGGCGGGCAAGAGCTCGCTGCTCAACGCGTTGTTCGGCCGCGATTTTTGCCGGGTGGACGTGCTGCCCGCGACCGATCGCGTGCACGTTTTCAAGTACGGCGAGGAGGCGAAGGATGTGGCCATCAGCTCGAGCTTGGTCGAGCGCTACCAGCCGATCGATTTCCTGCGCGATTTTAACATTGTCGACACACCGGGCACGAACACGATCGTCAGCGAGCACGAGGAAATCACAGAGCGCTTTGTGCCGCAGGCGAATCTCATTATTTTCGTCTTTTCGGTGGTCAACCCGTGGGGAGCGAGCGCTTGGGAGTTTCTGGCCCTGCTGCAAAAGAAGTGGCTCAAAAACGTGATTTTCGTTTTGCAGCAGATGGATCTCAGAGACGCGGCCGAAGTGGAAGCGGTCAGCCAGCACCTGCGCCAGACGGCCATGCAGCGCCTGGGGCAATCCGTGCCGATCTTTGCCGTCTCGGCCAAGAAAGCGTGGCTGGCGAAGACGGGCAGCGGCGAGGACAAAGAAAAGCTGTGGGCAGAGAGCCAATTTGGGCCGCTCGAAGAGCACATCAACGGCTTGATCGCCGGCAAGGAGATGGGCCGCAGCAAACTCAGAAGCGTTTGCCAGACGGGGCGGGTCATCCTCGGAGACCTGAGCGAACAGGCGCGTAACAGCGAACGGATCATCGCCGCTGACCGCGAACAAATCGGGCGGTTGCGATCGACGGTCACGCAGCTCAAGCAGCGCAGCTATTTGCAGGTGGAAGGTTTTTTGCGCGGGGTAGATACCGCTTATTCCAGGGTCCAGCAGGAAGGGGAGCACCGCTTGCAGGAGAAGCTCGGCTTTCTCAATTCATTCAAGCTGGCCTTTGGCCGCCATCAGCAGTGGCAAACCGATTTCCAGCACGAGATGGAGACGATGCTGCGGGCTGCCATCACCAAACAGATGGAGCGCGCCGTAACCTTGATGGAAGGCGAACTGAAGGCCGTCTGGAGCCAGTTGCACGATTTTCTGCAAGCCAATTTCAACGCGGAAGCGCGGGCGCACCTCAAGAGCGGCAGTGCCGAATTTACCGATCAGCGCGCCCGGCTTTTCGAGCAAATCCAGCTCGCCATGATGGAAAACATGTCTGACAAGTCGATCGAAAAGCAGCTCCAGGCGCTGTTTGCCGAGGCGGCGAATTGGGGCGGGCGCGTCCCGCTGGGGGCAGTGGCGGCGGGTGGAATCGCGGGAGTGATCGCGGCGAAATTGGCCTTGCTCGCGCTGGTGGATATCACCGGGGTTTTGGCGGGCGCGGTGGCCGTGGTGGGCGTGGTGATCGGTTGGGGCAAGCGCCGGCGAGTGGTGACCTCCTATCGCGAGCACATGAGCACCAAACAGGTGGAACTGACCGATGCCATCGGCGATTTAATGCGCCAGACGATTGACATTTTCTTCCAAAGATTGGGCCAGGTGTATCAGCCGCTGGAGACGTTTTGCGACGTGCAGGGCGAGCGCTACCGGCCGATGCTGGAGAAGGTCGGCGGGCTGGAGAAAGCGTTTGAGAAAATCGCCGGCCAATTGGACACGCGCGAAAGGTAGGGATGGGTCTCCGACCCGGTCCCTTGCTGTCTGGAATCGGATAACGAGGTAGGGATGGGTCTCCATAAGCGTTAACTTAAGGCTGGCAGTTGGGAATGGACGTGTTATGCAAGGCGG
>CAXUFU010000249.1:0-5003 GCA_964250275.1 uncultured Chthoniobacterales bacterium
GATCACCGCCTGATATTGCGTCAGGCTATCACCGCGAATAACGACCGGAAAATCCGGTGTCTGCGCTTTCTGGGAGGTAAGACGCTGTTCTAACTCAGGAATAGTGACCGGGATGGTGTCCAGAAAGATCTTCCCTTCGTTATTAATGGTAATCGCCTTGGTCTTTGGTTTCGCCAGGCTGGGGGAATTACTCGCCTTCGGCAAGTTCACCTTTAAGCCCTGCACCGTCGCGGTGGTCATCAGGATAAAGATCACCAACAGCACATAGGCTAGGTCCAACATCGGGGTGATGTTGATGTCGTCGTATAGTTTGTCGTCTTGTATTTGCATACCAGTTGTTACGCGACGAACTCGAGCGCATCCTCCGTCGCCTTGGTCACGGAGCCACCGGACCGCCCTTTGCCGCCACCGTAGTACTCGGCAATTTTCGTCACGAACTCGTCGATAAACACGTTCATGTCGCTCGCGGCGTTTTTCACGTTAGAGAGGAGATAGTTGTAGCCGAACAGCGCCGGGATCGCGACCGCCAGTCCAGCCACCGTGGCGGCCAGGGCCGCCGCAATACCGGGCGCGATGGCGTTGACGTTTACGTCGCCCTGTGCCGCGATCGCGGCGAAAGTGATCATGACTCCAACCACGGTGCCGAGAAGACCGAGAAACGGGCCGCCGGAAATCGCGATGGTAAGCAAGACCATCAAACTATTGAGCTTCTGGGTTTCACGCACCAGCCCTCCATCGAGCGAGGCGCGGATTGCCTGGATGGAGCGCCCGGAAAGCGTGTCTTTGTTTGCTCCTTCCAGAGCCATGCGATGGCGGATCTCCTCGGCGCCTATCTTGTAGATATGGTAAACCGAGGAATGCCTGATGACATTCCTTTGGCGCGCCTGAATGCGCCCGCCGAGTGTCACCACATTCCGCGCGTCGGTGTCGTCGAGAAAGCTCAGGTCGGCTGCGACATGATTCCAGTCCTTGAGGAAAGCAGCATTCCCCTTCTGCGTAATGCTGATGTAACGGGCCTTACTGATCATCACCAGCCAGCTGATCACTGACATGACCGCCAGGATGCCAATCACGATCCAACCATCGATAGTGAGCGAGCCCAGAATGATGCCGACGAAGCCGCCGCTCAGCCAGCTATGCTGTTTCTCATCGTTCGCGAACACCACCAGCTTGCCATCGGTTTCCGCCCCCTGGGTCATCGTCACAAAGTCTAGGAAACCGGGCGAGCGCGCTTTCTTCGCGAACTCCAGTTCATCGGTCTCGCAGGTGACACCCGTCAGATTCGACGCGGTGTCTGTCCCCACAAAGATCGGTGCCGTCATGGCCGGCACCGCCCCGGCGACACCCGCCGCTTTCACCCCGTCCACGTACAGAGTTGCCTGCGTGCCATCTGCCACGGCGTCGAGATGGTGCCAGCCAGTGGCGTCAAGTTTCGTGGTGCCGACTGCCTGCCCACCTGCCAACTGGAAATAGGGCGTATTGTCCTTGATCCCAAGCACAATGCTGGTCCCACTCGCACTTCTGCTCAGGAGCGCTCCGTTGCTCGCCGGTCCTAATTTCACCCACAGACTCCAGGTGAACGCAGCTCCTTCCTGCCAGGTCAGCGAATCGGAATTAGGAATCGGAATGGAGGTTGCCGGTTCCAGCCTCGCTCCCGGCCCGATGAGCGAGCCGGACGTGGGAATGGCGCTCTTGTCCGCGTTATTGCCGTAGGCGGTGGAATCATGCGGCGGCGCATTGTTTTCATCCCAATGGTAGACCAGCGTCGTATCGGCATCGTAGGTGCCTTTCGCATCCTCAGCACGCGTCGCTTTGCCATTGCCGTAATACAGCCAAATCGTTTTCTTGGCGTTCGCCTTTACATCGGGAACCTTGACCCACACAAACGCCTCATCCAGCACCGAATCGTATTTCTCGATATGGTACGGCAGCAGCGTTTTGTCGTCACCGGCGACAAATCGAATGTCGCTTCCATCATCTTTCGCTTCCGCGAAAGTAAAGTTTCCGTCGTGCAGACGCAGCAGGAGCGCCACCGTCCCGATCGGACCCGCCAGCGGGGTGGCGGCCGCGCCGGGATCGATCGTGATCTGCTTCCTTATCGTCCATTCCTTGTTCCAATAGGCGCTGGCCGGCTCCAGAAAGCCAAAGGACAGAAAGGCGAATAGGATGGCCGCCAGCTTTGCATTCATCGATGTGTCTAAGATCAAAATTCCCCCCAAACTCGGAACGTGCCGCGTGCATCAAAGGCTTTTGTTGAACTCTCAGTCGTCAGTGGGATCGCCAGGTCAAACGAGCCGTTGAAATGGTCGAGCCAGTGAACTCTGGTGCCGAGACCAACGCTGCCCAGCTCAAAATTGCCTGTCTGTTGCGGCAGCGTGTCCAAGAGGCTGTAGTATCCGCCGTCGGAGAACAGGTAGAAGCGCCACTCATTGCTCGCGGCACCCCGCCCCGCCAAAACATTAGGACTGCGCAATTCGACCGTGCCAGCGACGCCGTCATCGCCCAGGACTTCGGCTTCCAAATAACCGCGCACGGTGCCCAGGCCGCCGCCAGCAAACTGCTCGCTGTTGATCAGCGGCTGGTCGGCAATCTGGCCCTGGAGCTTGCCGAACACCTGGAACCCCGCTGGCAAGTCATGCTGGTGTGATATATCGCCGCGGAAATCGAAAAAATTTCCATCCGCCATGAAACGATTGACATCAAACTGACCCGTCCCGCTCCCCAGTTCACGAGCCGCGAATGTCAGTCCGGCGTCGGCGGTCGTCATCGATCCCTTCGGCACCCAGTTGGCCGTGTAGTTCAGGCTGAACGGATAATAGGTCACCGGTTCCGGCGCCGTCTTTCCTGCAATCGTGACCGCTTGATCGAAATGCTTGTGGTCGAAGCCGAAGGTAATCGAATGGTAAAAATCCGTTTGTCCCGGCAACGAGAGGATCCCGCGCAAGCCCTCCACATCGCCGCGGCCGGCCACGGCGATGTCGCCCAAGGTATTTACATTCGACTCTTGTTTGACACCTTGTATGACTAACGAAAAGCTCGGCAACTCCGGTATCCGTGCCACGTAGTAACCGGAATACACCTGCACCTGGTTTGGGTCCTGCGGCGAAACCTGCACGCTGCCCCCGATGGTGTTGTTGAGTTGCCACAGATTGTCGTAACTGGCCGAGGCGTCCAAGCGCAGAGGGTCCGTGTTGACGCTATAACGATTGTTGAGCTCGAGGCTGCCGTGCAATGGCAGGCTATCGTTGACCGTGAGGTCAACATCCACCGTGCCGGGGATGATCCCTGCCCTCAGTGACGGCGTCACCCGGCGGTCGGGCGCCTGGTTGAGCGCGACGATTTGCGAGCTGACCTCGTTGAAGTTCGGCACGTTTCCTTCTGCCAAGGAGGGCACGCCCGCTTTGATTCGACTGGGTAAAGAGAACCGCGCATCGCGCACCCGCAAGCGGCCCACGGGGTTCTCCACGATCTGCAAATAGACCGTTCCGCCGGCGGGATTCTGCGCGGGGATCTGCACCGCCACCGTCTGGAATCCTTTGCTCTGGATGAGCTTTTCCAAGGAGCTACGCGCCTGCTCCACATCGTCCGGGCTACGTCCCGGACCGAGGTAGGGATAGACTGCTTCCTCCACTTCAAGCCGCGAAAGGCGATGGTTGCCCCGGACCCGGTACTCCTTGATGAAGAGCGAACCGGTCTGCGGCGTCGCGCCCGCGCCCGGCTTCTCCGCCGCGCTGGTGACTGCGCCGCCGTTTTGCGCAAACGCCGTGGTGGCGAGCCAGCCTGCAACGCCACACAAATAGGCCGTGGCCGTCCGCCATTTTGGGGACGACCGCGAGGGACCATTCGGCCGGATGAGCGAGGCAGTGGGCATGACCAGGGTGACGCGGTCCTGTTTATCACGCGCCGCCCGCAATGCCCAACCGTGGAGAAGTTACGTTTTGGTGACGAAGAAAACTCGCTCGCCACTAAAACGTCACAAAACGTGGCGTGTATATCCGATTTGCGTGCGGGAAACTGGTGCGTCGCCACCAGCTTCAAATCCTCTCCTTGCCCGTGAAACGAACATTCACCCTGCTCCATCTCAAGACGCTTCTCTTCCTGGTTGCGCCTGCCGTGCTTGCCATGGCCACGGCGCCCCGTGCGCAGGCGCAGGGCTACGTCAATACAAACGGAGATTTCATCGTTGGCTTCCGCCAGGTGTCGTCCACCACGAGCATTCTGGTGGACATCGGGCCGATCACGGACTTTACCGTGGCGCAATCCTTTAGTTTAGGCATTGGCAGCCTCCTTTCCTCCACCTACGGGAGTGGTTGGGCGACCGACCCGACCGTTTACTTCTCCTTGGCCTCAACGACCCGGCCCCAGGATCCTGCGACGTTCACAAACTACGTCACCTCCCCGGAGTATCCCTCCAGTGGTGTCCCAGCGGTGGCTTGGCCCGTGCTCGACCGAGCCAATTCCATCATCTTGATGAACAAAATCATCAAGTGCGGCGACGACTTCAACCTCTTCACGGTGGCAACCGGAACCAATGCGGTGCTGGAACCGAGCACATCGCCGGACGCCTACCAGAACTTCATGCCGGGCGGTACGATGGACGCTGGCCATGCTGGCCCAGGAAATCTCGCGTGGGCCTTTTTCAATCCCACGGACGAAGGAAATTTCATGGACGGGACGGCGGGCATCATTCTGCACTTGATTCAGCTCATCCCTGCGATCGGCGCGGCTCCAGGCAACGACCTTGGCGACTTCACGCTCAGCGCCGATGGCAACACCCTGACCTTCACCCCGGCGGGTGCGGTGGCGCCGACGCCGACCCCAACGCCCACTCCGACTCCGACTCCTACGCCCACGCCGACCCCAGGGGTGACGCCTACGCCGACGCCGACTCCTACGCCTACGCCAACTGCCACGCCCACGCCAACCCCAGGGGAGCCGCCTACGCCGACGCCACCGCCCACGCCTCCGCCCACCCCGTCCCCCACCCCGAAGCCGAACCCCAC
>CAXUFU010000250.1:0-3001 GCA_964250275.1 uncultured Chthoniobacterales bacterium
GTCAGGGACGGCTCGGAGAGCCCGCCCCTACCTTTTTTTGGAATGCGGTACGCGGCCGTCGGTCCGCGGTGCGGTGGAGCAAGCCCTATCATCAGGTGAGCGGGCGCAGATAGTACGCACCCATCGCCCGGGCGAGATCGAAGACTCCGGGCTTCGGCAGATCGGCGGAGTGGCCACTCGATCCGCCCTGGCCGACTGCCGACGGCTGCTTCCGGCTCGAGCG
This sequence comes from uncultured Chthoniobacterales bacterium, assembly GCA_964250275.1. GTDB lineage: Bacteria > Verrucomicrobiota > Verrucomicrobiia > Chthoniobacterales > SZAS-18 > CAXUFU01. The sequence goes on from CAXUFU010000250.1 coordinate 224, forward strand.
ATGCTTGCGCTCCTTCTCCTCGTGCAAACGCTCCGCCTTGGCCGAGTGGCGCGTCATCCCGCGTAGCCGGGCTTCCAATTCTTCCACCAACAACCGGCGCGCGATGAACCGGTTGATGCCCTGGCTGCGCTCCCGCTGACAGCGGATACGAATCTGGGTCGGCAGGTGCAGGAGCGAGACACCGCTCAACGTTTTGTTCGCCTTTTGTCCGCCCGGGCTGGACGCCTTGAAAAAGCTCTCTTCAATCTCTCCCTCCCCGAGCGCAAGACGCTGCATGCGCTCGTTCAAATCCACCTGTTTCTGCTGCGAAACGGGGAACCTCAGCATAGAGGCGCGCGAAGAGCCGATCGGCTTGGCGCAAGAGCAGGGTAGGAGGTGAGGGAACCCATCCGTGATAGCTACGCTCCACGTTTACAACTCAGCGTTCCCCCTTGGCAAGAAATTATTATGCTCTGTGCGGCGAGCAGATGTGACAAATTAGTCACTTAAAGCGGGGGTTGGCAGGGCCGTGCGCGCTGACGGAGCGCCGTGGCTAAGTCAGAGGGAACGCCACCTCCGTCCGAAGCTCAAACGCTACGTCCAAAGGCCAAAACGCCTGTCACACCTGAGGAGTCCCGGGCGGTTTGCGTGTCGCCGATTTGTGGCAGTCGGCAAAGGTGCTTATGTTGCGCGCCCAACACCACCATCCTGCTGTCCTTATGAGTACTCCATTGAAAGTAGGCGATCCCGCGCCGGATTTTGAGGCGACCGCGCTCGGCGGCGCTTTCGGCACCGGCCAGACCGTGCGCCTGGCCGATTTCGCGGGCAAACATCTCGTCCTCTATTTCTATCCGAAGGACGATACGCCCGGCTGTACCGTGCAAGCCTGCGGCCTGCGCGATCAATGGCCGGATTTCGCCGGGCTCGACGCCGTGATCTTCGGCGTCAGCATGGATTCGCTCGAAAGCCACCAGGCGTTCATCGCCAAGTACGGCCTGCCTTTTCCTCTGCTGAGCGATGAAGCCGGCGTGATCGTGCGGGCGTACAACGTCTGGGTGGAGAAAAATCTCTACGGCAAGAAGTCCATGGGGACGGAGCGCTCGACGTTTGTGATCGGTCCCGACGGCCGGATCGACGCTCTTTTCCGCAAGGTCAAACCAGACGAACATGCCGGCCAGGTGCTGGCGGCGTTGAGGCAGGCCTCGTAGCCGGGTTCAACGTGAACCCGGGCCACGATCTTCGGTTCATCAGTTAGGCAGCCACAGCCCCGACCCTCATGGATACAAGACAATCGCTCCTGCAATTATCGGATCGCCTGGAGAAGTTCATCGGCAAGCTGCCGCCCGCGCTGCAACGGCCGATTCTGCAGGAACTGGTGCCGCTCAAAGATCTTTTTCTGCGCCAACGCGCCCCGCGCATCGTGCTGGTGGGCGACCCGGAAGCGGGCTCGGCCGGTTTGTTCAACGCCATTTTCACCGCGCCCGTCGCCCCGTTTGCCGAAGCTGCCGCGGCCGACGCCGTTCCGGCCGCGGGCGGCTGGCAGGATTTCTCCCATCAGGGGCACGGCGTTCTGCGCTTGCTCGATGCGCGGCCGGTTCGTGCGGACGCGCCCCTGGCCGACGCCACTCTCGCGGCGCTGGCCGCCGAGCCGCCGGACCTTTTTCTTTTCTTGCGGAGTTTTGCCGCGGCTGACACTTCCCAGGAGGCCGCGGACCTGGACCGGCTCGAGCGCCTGCTCGATCTGGCGGCGCAGAAGCATACGATCCGCCCGTGTGTCGTCGGGGTGGTGGTGTTTTCGGCGGAATCCGAGGCGCCGGCGGCCGAGATGGAGGGGGAGCGGGTCAAGCTGCAAGCCGCTCTGGCGCAGCGCCCAAGGATCGCGCAGCGGCTCGCGCCCGCTTTGGACGTCGCGACCTTCATGCGCTTCCGCCTGGATGGCACGTTCGATCCCGAAAGCGACCGGCGGCGTCATATCCCGGAACTCGTCCAGGTTTTGGTCGCCGAACTGCCCAACGAAGCCCGCCTCGAGATGGCGCGCCTTTCCGGTGCCCGGGAGGCGCAAGCGCGGATCGCCCAGACGCTGATCAAATCTGTGTCTGCGGTCAGCGGCGCCCTGGGCGCGCAGCCGATCCCGCTGGCTGATCTGCCTTTCCTGCTCACGTTTCAAGTCGCAATGGTCGCGGGCATTATTTACATCAGCGGCCGGGAACTCAGCTTCAAGCTGGCAACCGAGTTCATGGGAACGCTCGGCATCAATGTGGGCGTGGGACTCGCGTTGCGGGAAGGCGCGCGGGCGGCGGCGCGCGCCGCGACGAAGATCCTGTTGCCGGGGATCGGCAATGCCATCAGCGGCCTGGTGGCGGCGGGTGGCACTTACGCCATCGGCCGGGCCGCGAACGCGTACTTCATCGAAGGCTTGAGCTTGCCGAACGCCCAGCTCCTCTTCAAGCGCGAGGGCCGGGTGGACCGCAGCGTTTTCAATCTGCTGGACCGCCGCAAACCCAAGCAAGCGCCGAAGTAGGTCGCCTGCGTGCCACGTTTGCGTTCGCCCGTGAAGCTTTCCGCCATCCGCGCCGCGTTGAGCGAGCTGGAACTCACGCCGTCGAAAACGCTTGGTCAAAACTTCCTCCACGACCAAAACCTCGCCCGGTGGATTGTCGCGCAATTGCAGGCGCAACCGGGTGAGCACCTGGTAGAGATCGGTCCAGGGCTTGGCGCGTTGACGGCGGAGGCCTTGGAAACGGGGGCGACGGTCACGGCCATCGAGAAGGACGGCCGGCTGGCGGAGCGGTTGCGGAC
>CAXUFU010000250.1:3011-4984 GCA_964250275.1 uncultured Chthoniobacterales bacterium
TTAAGGCAGAATAGAGAGCGTGGGCTAAGCGGGCGCGTTTCGCCGGGCAGCCGGCCTTGCGCGTCGAACACGCGGACGCCTTGGATTTCGACGTGCGCGCCTTATGGCCGCGGCAGCCCGTCAAAGTCTTTGGCAACCTGCCGTACTATGTTTCGACGCCGCTCCTGTTCCATTTCACGGGCCAGGCGTGTCCGGCGCAATTCGGACTTTTCCTGCTGCAACGCGAGTTGGCGGAGCGGCTGGCTTGCAGCGGACCGGGCAGCAAGGACTACGGCATCCTGAGCCTGGTGGTGGGCCGGCGCTGGCAGGTGAAACTCCTGCGCACTTTGCCGGCCGGCGTCTTTTTTCCGGAGCCCAAGGTTGAATCCGCCCTCATCTCGCTGACGCTGCGCGGGGCAGGGGACTTGCCGCCCTGCGACGTGCCGGTCTTCGAGCAGCTCGTGCGCGCCGGGTTCTCGCAGCGCCGCAAACAACTGCGCAAACTCCTGCCGCCGTTTGCGGGCGACGATGCGCTCGCGCCGTGGGCGGAAGTCACCGCCGAATTGGGTGTGCCGCCGACCGTGCGCGGAGAGGAACTCGACCTGAGCCAATGGATCGCTTTGTCGAATCTGGTCAGTCCCGTGGCGATCTCCGCTGCCCAGGACGCGGCCGGCGAGCGGTTCGACGTCGTCGATGAACGGGATCAGGTCATTGGCACCGAGAGCCGGGGGACGGTCCACGCGCAAAACCTGCGGCACCGGGCGATTCACATCTTTGTTTTCAACGGGCGCGGAGAATTGTTTTTGCAGAAGCGTTCCCCGTGGAAGGACAAGCATCCCGGCAAATGGGACTCGAGCGCCGCCGGCCACCTGGACGCCGGCGAGACGTATGCGGCGGCCGCCGGCCGCGAGCTGACCGAAGAACTGGGTTTGCGCGAGGGAGTGCCAGCGGCGGCGTATGCCGGGCTGGAGGAGATCGGCCGGCTCGACGCTGACGAGTCGACGGGCTGGGAGTTCATCCGGCTGTTCCGCACCCGCGCGGAAGGCCCTTTGCACTGGCCGGCGGCGGAGATCGAGTGGGGCGGCTTCTTCCCGCCGCCGGTGATTGCCGAGTGGATCGAGGCGCGCCCGACGGACTTCGCCCCCGGCTTTCTCCGCTGTTGGGCCTTGGCAGGCGCCGGAAAAAACCCTTGACCCGGAGGCCCGGCGGCAGCACCTTCGCCGTTCTCGAAACTCCAGGAATCTTCGTTATGTCAAAAGTTTGCGCGATCACCGGTGCACGTCCCTCCCGCGGTCATGTAATTCATCGCCGGGGCTTGGCCAAGAAAAAGGGCGGCATCGGCCAGCACGTGACGGCAAACACCCGGCGGACGTTTACGCCGAACCTGAAAGTGCGCCGGATCTGGGTGCCGGAATTGAGCAAGTTCGTCAAGGTCAAGCTCACCGCTCGCGCCCTCAAGACGGTGGCCAAGAACGGCGCGTTTGTGACCTTGAAAAAGGCTGGCGTGGTGTAGCGCAGGCTGGGTGAGCCTAGTGGCGGTTTGCGCAAATTCGCGGCTCTCCCGGCGGGTGGGCGCGCGTCCTGCTAATTCCATTCTCGTAACTGACTGACTGCCCGGCAGAGAGCCGTAGGCGGTGGTCGGCGAGAAAGGAGAAGGACCGTTACCACCATGCCCTACAGTGTCAAAAGTCGGAAATCCGGCAAGACGTACTATCTGCACGCCCGCCAGCAATCTCTGCGTGGTGGGCACGTGCAAACGATCTATTTCTTCGGCGCCCAACCCAAAGACGGTGCTATCGAGGGAGTGCCGCAAGGCTACCAAGTGACCGAGAACGAGAAGACAGGTCTGCCGTTGCTCGCCAAGGTTTAGCGGCGCGCCCTCGTCGGCCCGACCCCGCGGCAAGCACTGGCCGGCAGACGGTCTGGCTGTAGCGGGGGGGGGGGTTACAGGGTCAAAAAGAGCACGGCGAGTTGTACGGGCGCGCGCCCAAAGA
>CAXUFU010000251.1:0-4952 GCA_964250275.1 uncultured Chthoniobacterales bacterium
CGAAGCGCCCGCCCTACAACTCGGAGGCCGCCTGAGCAACGGGCAAGTGGCGACAGATTTTCTTACTCTGCTCCACACTTGAGCTTAGGAACCTAAACCTCGCCGGGATGCGGCATCCGAGAGGATAAACCACAGCCGCACCCGCTAAATCCTGGGCAAATCCGGCGGGCGCGTTTACCATCCGCTGCAGCCATGAGCACCACCCCGTCGGCCGATTTTACCGCTTACCGTCAACTCCGCGAACGCGCCCGGGAGATCACGCTTTTCCACAGCACGGCCGCGCTGCTGTCCTGGGATCAACAGACGTACCTGCCGGTAAAAGGGGTCGATTTCCGGGGCGAGCAACTCAGCTACTTCACGGGCCGCGCGCACAGCCTTTTCACCGCTCCGGAAGTGGGCCGTTGGCTGGCCGAATGCGAGGATGCCGGCTTCCTCGGCGCGGCCGATCCGGAGCTCGCCACCAATGTGCGCCAGTGGCGGCGCCATTACCGGCGTGCAACGTGTCTGCCCACCACGCTGATCGAGGAATTTGAGAAGGTCAAAATCCACGGCAACGCCGCCTGGATGGAAGCGCGGTCGCGCGCGGATTTTGCCCTCTTCCAGCCGCACCTGGAGAAGACTTTCGAGCTGACCCGGCAGATGGCCGAGCTCTGGGGTTACGAGCAATGCGCGTACGACGCTCTCCTCGAAGAATATGAGCCCGGCGCGCGCGCCGCGGAGCTCACGGATTTGTTCGCGACCTTGCGTCCCGCCATCGTGGCATTGCTGGGACCGGCGGCGGAGCGCTCGCGCCGTTTGCCCGCGGACCTGCTCGCCGGCGACTACCCCATTGACCGGCAGCAGGCGTTCAACCGCGAAGTGGCGGCGGCCATCGGCTTCGATTTCGAGGCCGGCGAGATCAGCACAACGACACATCCGTTTTGCTCGGGCGTCGCGCCGGGCGATTGCCGGCTGACCACCCGGTACGACGCCGGTAATTTCTTCGTCTCGCTCTACGGCGTGCTGCACGAGGCGGGGCACGGCATGTATGAGCAGGGGCTGCCGCCGAACGCTTTCGGCACGCCGGCGGGCACCGCCGTTTCGCTCGGCATCCATGAGTCGCAAAGCCGGCTTTGGGAGAATCAGGTCGGGCGTTCGCGTGGTTTCTGGGAGACGTGGCTGCCGCGTGCCAGGCATTACTTTCCCCAGCTCGCGCCGAGGACGCCGGAAGAAATGTTTGCCGCCGCCAACCGCGTCCGGCCTTCGTTCATCCGGGTGGAAGCCGACCAGGTGACTTACGACCTGCACATCATGCTGCGCTTCAGCCTGGAACGGCGTCTTTTGGACGGTTCGCTGGCGATCGCCGATGTTCCCGCCGCCTGGAACGAGGAGTTCGCGGCCTCCCTGGGCATCGCCGTGCCGGACGACGCGCGCGGTTGCCTGCAAGACGTGCATTGGAGCGAAGGCCTGATCGGCTATTTTCCCACCTACACGCTGGGCAACCTCAACGCCGCGCAGCTTTTCCGCCGGGCGCAATCGGACCTGCCTGGCCTCGCGGCGGAGTTGGCGAGCGGCCATTACGCTTCTCTGCTCCAGTGGCTCCGGCTCAAGGTGCATCAGTACGGCGAGCAGATGGAGCCGGGCGAGTTGATGGCCGCGGCCACGGGCGAACCAACCCGGGCGGACCATTATCTGGCGAGTTTGCAGGAAAAATTTGCCGCTTGAGCTTGCGCCAGCGCTGAAGGCAACGTTGAATGCGCAGCGATGCCCGGTTCTTCTGCCGTTTGATTTTGACGATGGCGGACGTTCCCATGGTGCCAGCTCGCTCCCGGCAGCTTCGCGTGACGGTCCTTCGCCTTCTTTTTTGCGCCGGCCTCATAGTGGGGTTGGCCGGTTGCCTGCCGCGCGGCGGCCGCGTGGCGCAAGGCGACCGCGACCAGGTCCTCTACTGGGGCAACGGCGCCGAGCCGCAGGATCTCGATCCCCAAACGGTCACCGGGGTGCCGGAGAGCCACATCTTGCAGGCGCTGTTTGAAGGGCTCGTCTCCCAGGATCCGCATGATCTGCATCCCATCCCCGGCGTGGCCGAGTCCTGGGACATCTCGCCGGACGGCCGGGTCTATACTTTTCACCTGCGGCACAACGCCCGCTGGAGCAACGGCGACCCGCTCACGTCGCACGATTTCATTAACTCTTATCGGCGGTTTCTGTCCCCGGGCCTCGCCTCGCAGTATGCGGAGATGTTTTTTGAGGACGTCCAGGTGGTGAACGCCAAGGCATTTTTTGAGAAGCAGATCACCGATTTCAACCAAGTCGGTTTCGAGGCGCCGGACGACTACACGTTCATCATTCGCCTGGTGAATCCCGCGGCTTACTTCCTGGGGATGCTCAACAACTATCCGGCGTATCCGGTGCACATCCCGACGGTCCTGAAGTACGGCAAATTCGACGAGAAGAGCACGCGTTGGACGCGGCCGGAAAACTTCGTCGGCAACGGTCCGTTCACTTTGCAGGCCTGGAAGACAGAGCAGGAAGTGGTCGTGGCCAAGAGCAAAACCTACTGGGGGTCCGACCACGTTCGCCTGAACGCCATTCACTACGTCGTGACCGAAGATATCGACGCGGAAGAGCACGATTTTCGCGCGCATCTCCTGCACGTGACCACGGAGGTGCCGCAGATCAAGATCGACCCCTACAAACGGGAATACCCGCAGCTCATCCAGATCACTCCCTACCTCGGCATTTATTTCTACCGGCTCGCGGTGAACAACCCGGCCCTGAAGGACAAACGTGTCCGGCAAGCCCTGGCCATGGCGATCGACCGCCAGGCCATCGTCAAGGATGTGACTCGCGGCGGCCAACAACCCGCGCACTGTTTCACGCCGCCGGACACCGCCGGCTACACTTGCGCCAGCGGCATTCCGAGCGATGTCCCGGCCGCGCAAAAGCTCTTGGCAGAGGCGGGGTATCCGGATGGCAAGGGGTTGCCGCCGGTTAGCATTCTGATCAACACCAGTCAGAATCATCGGGCGATCGCGGAAGCCGTCCAGCAGATGTGGCGGCAGAATCTGCACGTCGACGCCCAGATCCGGAACGAAGAGTGGAAGGTCTACCTCGATTCCATGGTGAATCTGGACTACTGCGCCGCCCGGAGCGGCTGGATCGGCGATTATCCAGATCCGTATTCCTTCCTCGGCATCATGACGACCGGCAACGGCAACAACAATACCGGCTTCGCCAACCCTGAGTACGACCGCCTGATGCACGCATCGTCCGCCGCCGCGAGTACCGGCGCGCGCTTTGCCCTGCTGCAAAAGGCTGAGGCCATCCTCCTGGACGAGGCGCCGGTGTTACCCATCTACTTCTACACGCGGGTTTACCTTAAACAGCCGAGCGTCAAAGGCTGGTACGCCAACATCCTCGACATCCACATGCCGCAATTTATTTATCTTGAAGAAACCGCGCCTATCGAGTTTAAGAGTCGAGGCTTGAGCAAAGTTGCCAGCCCGCGAAAGCTGGCGAGCACAGGGCATTGACGGGGTTTGAAGCCGAACCCCGCGCGCAGATGGCCGGTCGTTAACTCGAAGAACTCGCATGTTCAAATTCATCGCGCGCCGCCTTCTGGAGACCATTCCCGTCCTGTTCATCATCATCACCGGCAGCTTCTTCCTGATGCATGCCGCTCCCGGTGGCCCGTTCGATTCCGAGCGGCGAGTCACGCCGGAAATCATGCGCAACCTGGAAGCGCATTACGGGCTCAATAAACCGATTTTCCAGCAGTACACGGACTACCTGGGCAAGCTCATTTTCCACGGGGACCTGGGCCCCTCGTTCAAGTACTCGAGCCGCACCGTCAACGAATTGATCGGTGAATCGCTGCCCGTCTCCTTGGAGCTAGGCTGCTACGGCATGGCCATCGCTCTTCTGATCGGCGTTTCCGCCGGCATCGTCGCGTCCCTGCGGCCGAACACGGCCACGGATTACGTGCCGATGTCTCTGGCCATGATCGGCGTGTGCCTGCCCACGTTTGTGCTGGGTCCGCTTCTGATCCTGCTTTTCGCGTTGACCTTGCACTGGTTTAATCCCTCGGGCTGGTACGATCCTTCAGACCGCGTCTTGCCCGCGCTGACCCTGGGACTCTATTACGCGGCTTATCTCGCGCGGCTCACCCGCGGCGGCATGCTGGAGATTCTGTCGCAGGATTACATCCGCACCGCCCGGGCCAAAGGCGCGAGTGAGACGCGGATCATCCTCAAGCACGCGTTGCGCGGCGGGCTGCTGCCCGTCGTGAGCTTTCTGGGTCCGGCGCTGGCAGGGATCATCAGCGGCTCGTTCATCGTGGAAACGATTTTCCAGATCCCTGGCCTGGGCCGCTACTTCGTGACCGCGGCGTTCAACCGGGATTACACCATGGTCCTGGGCACGGTGATCTTCTTTGCGGTATTGATCATCTTCTTCAATCTGCTCGTCGATGTCGTGCAGGTCTGGCTCAATCCCCGCCTGCGTTTCGATTGACCCGTTCCCTAACGCCCTGATCCAACCCACCCGCATGGTTGCCCTCGAAGAAGCGCCCAAGCCTGCCAGCAGCGCCCTGCCGGCCCCAGCCGCCGAAGCCGGCGCCTCGCTCTGGCGGGACGCCTGGCACCGGCTGCTCAAAAACAAGCTCGCGCTCGCGGGCGGCGTAGTCATCATCATTTTGACCCTGCTGTGTATCTTCGCCAGCCTGATCGGGCTGCCGCCGGATTATCAGGATCTCAGCCTCTACGCCAGTCCGCCTGGGCGCGCCCATTGGTTCGGCACGGACACGCTCGGGCGCGACCTGTTTGCACGCGTGCTCTTCGGCGGGCGCATCTCGCTCGCGGTGGGCGTTGTGGCGACCGCGGTGGCTCTGTGCATCGGGGTCGTCTACGGCACGGTCTCGGGGTTTTTCGGCGGCACGGTCGATGCCGTCATGATGCGCGTCGTGGACATTC
>CAXUFU010000252.1:0-4947 GCA_964250275.1 uncultured Chthoniobacterales bacterium
CTCCCGGACAGTCAGGGATGGCTCGGAGAGCCGACCCCTACCTTTTTTTACGACGGCAGCTTCGCTGCCTGCCAGAAGGACTCTGCGGCGGCTCCGCTTTAACCTAAAACGCTCAAAACCGCTGCTACAGCGCCTCCGACGGTCATAGACCGCCGCTACAGCCCCTCCGACGGTCATAGACCGACGCTACAGCGCCTCCGACGGTCATAGACCGCCGCTACAGCGTCCCCGACGGTCATAGAGCAGTTAAAAAAGTCTGGCCGCCGCGCAGCGGAATCCGCCCAAAACAAGGTAGGGGCGGGCTCTCCGAGCCGTCCCTGACTGTCGGGCAACCGTACCGAGATTCGGGTCGCGCCAAGCAAGCTCAGCTTTGCCCGACAGTATGGGACAGCTCGGAGAGCCCGCCCCTACCTTGTTAACGTTGGCAGCGAAGCTTGGCTATGCTAACCGGAATCGGCTTTCTCGATCGTGACCTTGGCGTCCGCCTGACTGCCCACCACGTAGCCGCAGCCGGGTAAAATCGTGAGCTTAATGGTCCGCCCGGACGCGCTGGCCGCCGGTCCCTTGGGGACAATGCTGATCACCTGGCTCTTTTCGCCGGGGGCAAACTCTGCACTCCGTCCGATAGCCTCGTAGTTAGTCCTGTCAACGGCCGTGCCGGCAAGTTTATAGAGCACCTTGAGCGGTTCGACCGCCTCAGTCGCCAGCGTGACGGTAAACTCACCCGGCTTGACCCGGCCGAAGACCGCTCTCGGCACGGTCGCTACCACGTCCACCAGCGGCGGTTTGGGGGGCAATGGCCCGTCGCCCGTGCCGATCACCAGCATCTGATTCACCTGGTGACCGTTAAGCTCCACGCCGCTCTCTCCGATAAGAGGTAGCTGCCGGTGTTGTCGGCTATAATAGAAGTGATCGTGTCCGGAGAACTGCTGGAACCTGCCACGGGAAAGTTGATCTCTCCTTTTTGCGTAAACGTTTGGGTGTCGAAAACCTGCAGCGTGTTCATCGCGCCGTCCATGAGCATTTCTTGCGCTGTTTGATAAATCAAGGCGTCGTTGGGACTGAAGGCGAGCGGTCCGGGAGACTCTTGATTGTTGAGCTCGCCGTAAGATGCAAGAATATCCAGGGTCGAGAACAGGTAAGTGGAGTTACCGCCAGAGACGTTATTGCCTGTGCTGCACGGAAGGCAGAAATACCTCCCCTTGTGGCTAACTACCAACTGCAAATTATACTCGCCGGCCTCGTCATTGGTTTGCCGGAGCGATGGTGACGCAGTGGAAACGTCGAAGCTCATGACCGTGCTCGGGCCGATTCCCGTGTTGGCGGAGAGGAGGATACTGCCATTGGGGCTGGTCTGCAGGAGGTCGTTGGCGTAAAAATCTGAATTGAAGGTTGTCTGGACAGCTCCAGAGCTGCCGTCAAGCTGGCAGATTTCGGATTGATCATCCCCGAGGACGGCCGCGACGTACAACCGGCCGCCAGCCCCGGCGGCGATCGCCTTGGCCGCTCCCGGTAAAGCGAAAGTGGTTTGCAAGCTCAGGCTCCCTAGATTGATTACGGCGACCGCGGTCAGCGAGGAGCCAGCATTAGCAACGTACAGCTTGGCGTTGTCCTCCGAAATCGCCATGTCTGCCGGGCTCGAACCGGTGGGGATGCTCGCGAGGACCTTCAAGCTGTCCGTGTCGAGAACGATGACCGAGTTCGTGTTGTAGTCGGCGACGTAAATGCGCGGTCGAACCGGGTCCGCCAATATTTTAGAAGCCGCGTAGGGAAATGTGCCGACCACGGTTCCGAGAGGAACGTGCGCCCGAACGGCATGGAAGGCGATCAGGGTGAAACAGAAAGCGATCAGGCGGGGTGCACGCATAGACAAGGAATCGAGGAGAAAGGCTATGCCGATCTGCAAGGCAAAGTCCATGTTATTCTGACTCGACGGCACCGGCTTTCTGACGACGATGCTCCTCCCTCGCCAGCCCATGAATGTCCGCACCCGGTTTGGGCCGCGTTTGGAGCGGGCCCTGCTGGCGTCCTTTCTTGGCGCGCTCGCGGCGCTCCATCTGCGGTATGCCTTTGTTTTCCGCCTCGATAGCGATGAGACGCAGCATTTGCACGTGGTCTGGGGCTGGACGCAAGGGCTGCTGCCCTACCGCGATTTTTTCGACAATCACGCGCCGCTTTTCTCCTGGCTTTGCGCACCGCTCCTGGCGGCCTTTGGCGAGCGGCCGGACATCGTGACGTGCATGAGGCTGGCCATGCTGGGCTTGGTGGTCGTTTGTCTCGGGGCCGTTTACCGGCTGGGCAGCTTCCACTTCGGGCAGCGGGTGGCGGCTTGGGCGGTTGTTGCCACGGGGTTCGCGCCGGTTTTTTTCTACACTTCGAGTGAAGTGCGGACCGACACCCTTTGGACGGCGCTGTGGCTGCTTTCCCTGGCTGTCCTGCTCACGGGGCGCGCCACGCCGCGCCGGCTCTTTTTCTTCGGCGTGGCGTTTGGCTGCGTCTTCGCGACGTCGTTCAAGACCGTCCTGCTGGCGGTGGCCTTACTGGTGGCGGCGCTGCTGGCCTTTGTCGCTGGCCTGCCGCGGCTGAACCGGGCGGCTCTCGGGCGCTCGGGCCGCGGCGCTGTGGCCATTTTGGCGGGCCTGGCACTCGTGCCAGGAGCTTTCGCGATGTTCTTCGCGTGCCATGGGGCGTGGAACCCCATGGGTTACTGCCTGATCACGCACAACGTGCTCCCGGGCATGGCGCCGGCGGTGGGATGGTGGCGCTTTCTGCTGTTCCCGCTCTCGCTGCCGGTGCTGTTTGCCGGCGCGTGGGCACTGTGGCGCCAGCCGGGGCGGGAAGCCGATCCCTGGCGGGGGCACCGCCTCATTCTGGTGCTGGTGGCGGGCTGCTATCCACTCCTCTTGACGAGTTACTGGCCGCTGCTGACCCGGCAGGATTATCTGCCGTCCATTCCGTTGCTGGTGTTGGCGCTGGCCGCGGGCTTTTTCGGCGCTGGGGCGCGCCTTCCGGCAGGCGAGGGGAGCCGCGCGGGACACTGGCGACGCAATGCCAAACCGTTGCTCGCGGCGGCGCTGGTCTGCGGGGAAATCGCGGCGATTTTCCTGGGCCACGGGCCTTGGCGGGATCGCACGGTAGGCGATCGCGCCCTGCTGACCACAGTCTTGCGCCTAACGGGCCCGCGAGACTTCGTCATGGACCTCAAAGGCGAAACCGTCTTCCGGCGCCGCCCGTTTTACTACGCCTTGGAAGGCATCACCCGGGACCGCATCCGGCGCGGGTTGATCGCGGATGACATTGCGCAACGCCTGGTCGCGACTCACACTGCCGTCGTGCATGCCAGCAACGCGTTCCCGTACCCGCCCGCGACCCAGGCGTTTGTGTCCGCCCATTATCTATCCGTGGGCAAAGTGTCGGTTCTCGGCCAGGTGCTGGCGCCGGGCGAGGGAGGGGAAGCTGGCCAGCCGCGCCGGTTTCGCGTCGATGTCGCGGTGCCGGCGGACTACGTCGTGATCGACGCGGCAGGCCAACTGGCGAGCGGCTGGCTCGACGGCGCACCGCTACCGCGCGGAGGGCGCCACCTGGAAGCTGGCGCGCAGGAATTTTCTTCCCTGACCGCCGGAAGACTGGTTTTGTTCTGGGCGCGGGCCTGGCAAGAAGGCTTGCGACCACAGGCGCTTGCCGCAAACCGGACCGAAGACCCGCATGGCTAGCCTGCCTGCTCTCACCTCCCGCGACCGTTTGCTGGTGCTCGCGCCGCATCCGGATGACGAGGCGCTGGCGACCGCGGGCTTATTGCAGCGCGCAGCGAAGGCGGGTGCGGCGGTGCGCGTCATTTTCCTGACCGACGGCGACAAGAATCCGTGGCCGCAACGGGTCATCGAGCGCCGCTGGCGCACGAGCGGCAGCGTGGCGCGGGCGCGCTGGGGGGCGTTGCGGCGCGGCGAAGCCCTGGCCTCGCTGCGGACGCTCGGGCTCGGGCCGGAAGTGGCCGAGTGTTGGTCTTTGCCCGATCAAGGCCTGACAAATCTACTTCTGACCCAGGGCGCGAGTTTGCTCGCGCAGCTCAATCGGGCGATCACCGGCTGGCGGCCGACTCTGCTCGCCGCAACGTCGGCGAACGACCGCCACCCGGACCACAGCGCCCTGGGCGTGGCCACGGCTCTGGCCCTGCGCCAGCGAGTCCGCTCCGGCGAAGCCACCCCGGAGGTGCTCGCGTACCTGGTGCATGGCCCGACGCCGGAACACTCCGCTAATTTGGCGCTCCAACTCAGCCAGGCGGAAATTACGACGAAGCGCCACGCCATTCTCTGCCATCGTTCGCAGATCCTGCTCAGCCGCCGCCGGTTTCTGGCGCATGCGACGCCGCGGGAAGTCTTCGCGCCAGAGACGGTGATGCCGTCCGAGCATCATCCGCTGCGATTCGCGCGCTGCGATCTCGCCGCACTGGATTTGGATGTACGGTCAAGTTTACTGGTCCGGCTGATGGCCGGTGGCGAGTTGCACGTCCTGGTGGTTTCGGGCGCGGATGAACTGCGCCACCGACGTTTGTCGCTGCCCCGTCTGGCCCATGGGCGCGCGTTGAGTTTGAGCACGTTGGTCGCGCCATCATCTACCCCGGCGGTTTTTGTGAAACTGCAACGGGGGCCGTGGCTCTACGATACCGCCGGCTGGCTGGAGTTGGAGGTCGATTTGCTGCGGCCGACGCCGGCTGCGGCGCGTCTGCAATCGGCCCCAGCGCAGGTCGTGCCGTAGGGCGACCAAATTCAAAATCCAAAATAGTGGTAGGGATGGCTCTCCGAGCCGGTCCCTGACTGTCTGTGGAACGTACTGTTCGCCGGGGCGAAACCCATCCTTCTTGGACGTCTGCCAGACAGCCAAGGACCGGCTCGGAGAGCCATCCCTACCCCATCCCTACCTTGGGTGGGTACGCAACCCCACGACGTC
>CAXUFU010000253.1:0-4914 GCA_964250275.1 uncultured Chthoniobacterales bacterium
GGAATGTTTCGCCGGCGGGGGGCTTGGCGCCGCGGTGGCATCGGCGGGGGGGGGCGACGGAGCGGGTGTCTGAGCAGGGGCGAGGGAAGCCGCCGCCAACAGAACGGCAGCGGCGATCAAGGAGCAGGAAAAAATGCGCATGGCCCAGCCTTGTCTTCAAACTGCACGCCGGTCAACACTATTTGGGCGAAAGCAGGAATGCCCGGCGTCGCTCTTTACGGTTTCTCCACCTGAAGCGAATCCGCGCAGGTCGCACATGCGCCCCAGATTTTCCCGCCGCCTTCGGCTTGCTCGATCAGAACGGAGGGCTCCGGCGCGGACCCGTTCCGGAAATCGTGCGCCGCGTCAAAACCCACCACCCGGCCAAAATACCGATGGTCCGTTCTCTGGTAAAGGCGCGTGCCGACGGGAAAACGTTCCGGCCAGGAGGGCTGGCACCCGGTCAAGACCGCGATCAGGGCCAGACAAACGCGGAAGCCAGTAAAGCAGCGCATATCGGCGCCGAGCTTAGCAAACCCCGCCCGGCAACGCCACCGCGACTTCGGCCCGCATTTGACACTCCCGCCTCGCCACCTCAACTTAATCCCGTTCCGCCGGTCCCCCATCTTTCATGAGCGACGACTCCGCCCCGCGCGACGAGCAAACGCTCGAGCGCGTCCGTGCTGCCCTGGTCTCGGCCGGCATGGGTGTTTGGGAATGGGATACCCAAACGGGTAACATGACCTGGGACCGCCGGATGCACTGCCATTTCGGTCTGGTCGAGGGCGCTTTCGACCGACGGTACGAGAGTTTCCTCAGCCGCGTCGCGGCGGAAGATCGCGCCACCGTCGCCCACCACATGCAAGCGGTCGCTGCCGGCGGCGGTGAATACGATGGCGAGTTCCGGGTGCTGGCCGTCCCGGGCGCGACGCCGCGCTTTTTCCGGATGCGGTTCACGCGGAGCCCGCAGGAGATCCAAAGCGGCGCCACGCTGGTGACCGGCATGTGCTGGGAAGTCACCGATCGCCGCCTGGCCCAGCAGCAACTCGTGGCCAAGGAAAACCTGTTGACCACGCTGATGGATCATCTCCCGGACCACATTTACTTCAAAGACCTCGAAAGCCGGTTTGTGGCCGTAAACCGCGCCACGTCCTGCTACAACGGCGAGATCGATCCGTCCGGCATGGTGGGCAAAACGGACTTCGACTACTTTTCCGAGGAACATGCGCAGGCGGCCTTTGCCGACGAACAAAAAGTCATTACGACCGGTTTTCCGCTGCTGGCCGCGATGGAAAAGGAAACCAGGCCCGATGGGCGGGTCACCTGGGTCTCGAGCACCAAAATGCCTTGGCGCGACGCCGCCGGAGAGATCATCGGCACTTTCGGTCTCTCCCGCGACATGACCTCGCGCAAGCGGGCCGAAGAACATCTGGCGAACCTGGCCGAAGAGCTGCGCGCTAAAAACGAGGCGCTCGAAGAAGACTTGGCGATGGCGCGCGAACTCCAGCACGCGTTGCTGCCGCAGGAATACCCGCGCTTTCCGCATTCCGCCGCGCACGACGGGGCCTCTCTGCGGTTCTTCCATTTCTACACGCCCTCGGCTTCTGTCAGCGGCGATTTTTTTGACGTGCTGGACGTTTCGAGCAGCATGGCCGGCATCTTCGTCTGCGACGTCATGGGCCACGGCGTGCGGGCCGCGCTCGTCGCCGCCATCATCCGGACGATGGTGCACGATCTCAAGAGCTTCTGGGACAAGCCGGCCGAGTTCCTGACCAGGCTCAATCACGAGCTCCGGAGCACTTTGCGCGACACGCAGACACCTATCTTTGCTTCCGCTTTTTACGCGGTCGTGGATATTGAAAAAGGTGAGGTCCACTTTGCGAACGCGGGCCATCCCAAACCCCTGCTGGTCCATCCGGAAGCTCGCCGCACCCGCCCGCTGAACGGCTTCAAACCCGGGCCGGCGCTGGGTCTCTTCGATGAGACCTGTTACAAAGCTTCCCGCGAGCCGCTCGCGGCGCAGGACGTCATGCTGCTCTTTACCGATGGCCTCTTTGAAGTCGAAGGGCCGAACGGCCGGCACTACGACTACGCTTCCCTGCTGGAATCCGTCAGCCGCCGCGGCAACCTGCCTTCGGCCAAGCTCTGCGGCGAGGTGATCTCCGAGATCAAGCAGTTCTCCGCCAGCAAGGAGTTCAACGACGACGTGTGCCTGGTCGCGGTGGAGTTCGACCATTTGCACCCGCGGCCCTCGCGCACGTAGGCCACGATGGAGGATGGCAACGTGGGACGGCACGCTTCGAGCCAGGCGCCCGCGTGGTCGCGGCGGCGGTTCGTCGTCCAAGGCAGTCTCGGGCTGACCGGCCTGATGCTGGGCGCACGCGCCGGTTGGGCGCAAGCGGCCCCGGCCGGCAGCATGCCGGCGGCTCCTCCGGTGGCCAATCGCGCGCCCCTGGCAGCCACGACCTTCACGGCCCTGCCGCTGGGCAGCATCCGGGCGCGCGGCTGGCTCCTGCGCCAGCTTGAACTCCAACGCGACGGCCTCACCGGGCACGCCGACCAGATCCTGCCGGCCGCCGGCCCGGATAGCGCCTGGCTGGGTGGCGCCGGCGAAGACTGGGAAAAAGGGCCGTATTACGTCAAAGGCCTGATCCCGCTGGCCTACACGCTGGACGATCCCGGGCTGCAGGCGAAAGCCCAAAGATGGGTCGACTCCATCTTGACCCACCAACGAGTGGACGGATCCTTTGGCCCGCAGACCAACGACGATTGGTGGCCGCGCATGGTGGCCACCTATTTGTTGCGCGATTACGCCGAAGCCACAGCTGACCCGCGGGTGGTTCCGTTCTTGACGCGCTATTTTCAGTTCATGGCGGGCACGATCGGCGCGCGCCCGCTTCGGGACTGGGGCAAAGCGCGCGCGGGCGATCAGATCGATACCATCTTTTGGCTCTACAATCGGACCGGCAATGCCTTCCTGCTTCCGCTCGCCGATACGTTGGCCCGGCAAGCTTATCCTTGGACGGACATCTTTACCCAAAACGGTTTTTACCATTTCGGCGCTGACTCACAAACCCGGCATGGGGTAAACGTCGCCCAGGCGCTGAAGATGCCGGCCGTTTATTTCCAACGCTCCCAGAGCGCGGCGGACCGCCGCGCTTATGCGCTAGGTCTCGAGCACCTGTTACGTGATCACGGCCTGGCCTGCGGCATCGCTTCCGGCACGGAATCGCTCGCCGGCCCCAGTACGACGCAAGGCGTGGAACTCTGCGCCATCGTCGAGCGCATGCTCAGCGATGAAACCGCGCTGCGCATCCTCGGCGATGCCCGCATCGGCGATCACCTCGAACTGGTCGCCTTCAACGCCTTGCCCGCGGCCACGACGCGCCCGCTGCGCCAGCACGTTTACTATACCTTGCCCAACAACGTCACAGCTCCGCGCGGTTCGCTGGGCTTCGATCAGGATTACGACGACGCCCGGACGCCGGCACCGCGCTCGGGCTTCCCTTGTTGCTGCTACAACCTGCACATGGGTTGGCCCAAGCTTGCGCAGAACAGTTGGGCCGCCACCCGCGACGGCGGCGTTGCGGTGCTGGCCTATGTGCCGTCGGAGGCCAGCCTGCGGCTGCCTGGCGGCGCCGGGATCATCTGGACCGAGGAGACCAACTACCCCTTTGAGGATGAGATCCGTTTCAAACTCGCCACGAGTGAAATAGCGCGCTTCCCTTTCGTCTTGCGCATCCCCGCCTGGTGCCGGCAACCCACGATCAGTGTCAACGGCCAGCCGGCTGGCGTCGCCGCGGCTCCCGGCGCCTTCGCTACCATCGACCGCGCATGGTCGGCAGGGGACGAGGTGACGTTGCGTTTGCCGATGGAAGTGGAAGTCGTGCCGGGCATGAATCGCTCGGTCAGTGTGCGGCGCGGGCCGTTGGTTTACAGCCTGCCGGTGCGTGAAGAGTGGCAGGTGCTCGCACCCGGCGTGTTGCCGGGGTTTGAGTCGCTGGCGGTCACGGGCGGCTCGACTTGGAACTACGCGCTGGAGCTGGACCCGGCGCATCCGGCCCGGTCGTTCCAGGTCCGCGAATCGGCGCCGGCGGTCAACCCTTTTGAGCCGGCACAAACGCCGGTCACGTTGCAAGTGCGCGCCCGCCGCTTGCCGGACTGGACCCTCGCCTGGAACGGCCGCACGCCGTTTGAGCCGTCGTTAAGCCCCGTCACCACTGACACGCCGTTGGAAACGCTGACCCTGGCACCATTCGGCACGCAAATGTTGCGGGTGACTAATTTCCCGGTGCTCGGCACCCCGAGTCAGCCAGCCCGCGAGTTCCGCGACACCTTTGCCGCCGGCAACTGCGCGGACTGGGTGCTTTACGGCGGCGGCTGGTTCGTGCGGGACGCGGCTCTACAGCCGGCGTCGAACGGGTCCAGCGTGAGCGGCGTCAAAGCTTTGGCAATGGGTACGCTTTTCGCGGACTTCACTTACGATGCGCTGGTGTCCGTTGGCGCGCTGGGCAATGCAGGACTCATCTTCCGCGTCACCGTCGCGAGCCTGGGCGTGGATGCTTACAACGGCTACTATGTTGGTCTGAGCGCGGAACGTGGAGAGGTGGAATTGGGCATGGCGGGCAACCGTTGGACCTCGCTGGGTTCGGCACGCCGGACGATTGCGGCGCAAACACCGCACCACGTGCGCGTGGAAGCACGCGGTCCGAACTTGCGTATCTTTGTCGAGGACATGAGCGCGCCAATTCTAGATGTCAGCGATGACACCTTCCCGGCCGGTTCCATTGGGGTGCGCAGGTACTGCGTCAAACCCGCGCAAATGCACTCGGCCTTTTCCGCCATTTCGGTTGCGGCGGTGTAGCAGACGATTACAGCACGTTCGCGTTGTAGGGCGGGCGCTTCGCATTGTCGGGCGGGCGCTCCGCATTGTAG
>CAXUFU010000254.1:0-4913 GCA_964250275.1 uncultured Chthoniobacterales bacterium
GAGCGCGGCCGCCTGGGCGGCGTCCGGGAGGCGGACCAGCCGCGCGAAAAGCTGCTTCTTGTGTGCGACCTCCGCCGCCCGGATCACCTGCGGGAGCACGCTGCGCATCGCCACCTCGACCGGGCAGCAATAATAATCCGCCATCCAGCGGCCGAGCCCCAGGAGCAACGGGCTGACGATGGGCCGGTCGCCGATGACCGCGGCGAGCGGGCGCAATTTCTCCGGCGCCACCGCGCTTTCGGCGGGCAAATCGACCACCGTCCCCAGCGCGGAAGCGCGGCCGCCGAAAGGCAAGCGCACCCGGCTGCCGATCTGCACCACGGTCGCCAGCAGCGGCGGAATGGCGTAGTCGAACTCGCGATCGGCCGACCGGTCGACGATCACACGGGCGATGGCGGGAGACATGGCACCACCTTCGCGCCAAGCAATCGCCGGAGGCGAGCGGATTTGGCAGTGCTTTTTATCGCCGCCATGCCAGCATATGCTCTGCCGTTGCGGTTCCTCCCCTTTACCCCGGCTTTTTCCTCTGCACCCCATGCTGCGGCGTCTCCTTCAATTCTGCGCGCTTTTGTTTCTGGCGGTCGTTCTCGTCATCGGCTGTTGGTACGTCCAATCGGCCGATCCCCGTTACGTCGCGACAGAGACGATCTTCTGGCCGCGCTACCATCGGTATGACGATCTCATCACGAGCATTTCGAGCCGTCGCGGGCTGGACCCGATGTTGGTCAAGGCGTTGATCTGGCGGGAGAGCCGGTTTCATCCGGAGAAAAAGGGCCTTTCCGGTGAACGCGGCCTGATGCAAGTCGGCCCCGCCGCCGCCAGCGAGTGGGCCAAGGCGGAGCATCCCGCTGGCGTCACGCCCGACGACCTTTTGGACCCGAGGACCAACATTGAGGCGGGCACGTGGCTGCTGGCGCGCGCTTTGCATCGTTGGCAACAGAGTACCAACGATCCCGTGCCGTTTGCCTTGGCGGAATACAACGCCGGCCACAGCCGCGTGGAACGTTGGGCCGCCGACGCCGAGACCAAGGAACACCCATCCCCTGAGTCCCCGCCGCCCGGCGCGCAGGTCAACGGCGCTGATTTGACGACGCAGATCAAGATCCCCAGCACCCGCAAGTACGTGGAGACGGTGGAAGAAAGGCTCCGTTTCTACAAGCTACGCGGGCGGTTTTAGTCTCTCGCCTAGCCGCGAAGCGGATCCAAAAAAGGTAGGGATGGGTCTCCGACCCGGTCCCTTGCCGTCTGGCCAGGCGCGCCAGTAGCACAGGCGCGCGAAGCGGATAGAACGCGCCCTCTAAGCTCACGCTTCCAAGACAGTCAGGGACCGGATCGGAGATCCATCCCTACCACCATCCCTACCCTTTTTGAAGAGCAGCTTCGCTGCTGCCACTCGGCGCTCGAGTCTCTCGTGTAGCCGCGAAGCGGCATCCAAAAAATGGTAGGGAAGGGTCTCCGACCCGGTCCCTTGCTGTCTGGCCAGGCGCGCCAGTAGCACAGGCGCCAATAGGAAGGGACGTGCCCTCTAAACTCACGCTTCCCAGACAATCAGGGACCGGATCGGAGATCCATCCCTACCTTTTTTAAGAGCAGCTTTGCTGCTGCCGCCACGGGTCACTAAGACCATCAGGGCGCGGGCGAAGTCGACAACACCTTAGGATCAGAGAACCCCTTCTCCCCGGAGTACGTCAACGCAATGACTGTCACTGTTGACGGTTTGCCGGCCCAATTCACGCGTGCCGATTCGGCGACATACTGATCGACCACCGACGAGCCGCTGCTGCGCTTGAATTGCACTTGCGTGACCGCGTCCTCGGCGTTCGTGGTTACTTCCACGACCATATCGCGCACGCGCTTGCTCTTGTCGGAGACCGGCCTCGCTTCCGGCGCGTCGTAGTGCTCGCCCGTCCCGAGATTATGATAAAGCTGGCAACCGGCGCCGCCCACCGCCAGCAGACCCACGGCAATGATTCGAGCCGGCCAGAATACCGCGCGCGGCTCGCTTCTCATATGTCGTAATACCATTCGTGCGCCGCGTCGATGGCGGAGTCCGCGGCAGAGGAACGGTCGCCGCGCTTTTTCGGCATGATCTTTAACTGGGTCTCCTCATAGATCACCAGCGAATCCGGCGGCACGCTGTGCATCAGGAACACATTCCCACCAATGGTGCTGCCAGAGCCAATGGTCGTGTCCGCGCCTAGAATGATGGCGTTGGCATAGATCGTCACATGATCGCCCACGTCCGGATGGCGTTTGCCTCCTTTGACGAGACGGCCCAGCTCGTCCTTTTGAAAGCTCTTAGCCACGAGCGACACGCCCTGGTAAAGCTTCACGTGCGAACCAATCACGCTGGTCTCGCCGATGACCACGCCCGTGCCATGGTCGATGAAAAAATGCGAGCCGATCCGCGCGCCCGGATGGATATCAATGCCCGTGCGCGAGTGCGCCCACTCCGCCATCATGCGCGGCACGAGCGGCAGATCCTGGCGATACAACAAATGGGCCAGCCGATGAATGGCCACTGCCTCAATGGACGGATAGGCGACGATAATTTCCTCGTAGCTCTGCGCCGCCGGATCGCCCTCGTAGGCCGCCTCGACATCCGTGCGCAAAATCTCGCGCACCGCGTGCAGTTCGCCCAGGAACGACGTCACGATCTCATCCGCCAACTCGACGGAGCAGCCGCCCGGAATGCGCGTGCGCAGGCTCTTGCGGATTTCCTGGTTCAGGCGGCCGGCCAGGTCCTGCACGCGCCTGGAAGTGATCGCCTCCAGTTCGCTCGAAAGGATCGGCTGCTCGTCGTGGAACCCGGGAAAGAGCAGCCGGAGCAAGTCCTCGCAAATGATGCCGACCGCTTCTTTGGAGGGGACATTAACCACCTCGATATTGTTGATCCCGCCGACATGCCGGTAGGACGTCAGCAGCCGCGCCGTGAGGCGTGCCAGTAGTTGATCCATAATCCAGCCCAGATTTGCGCGGGGACTGCCGCTACTGTCCACCATCCCTGCTCTTCATCAACTGCCGTGTGCGGGGGCGGTCGTGCCGCTCAAGCCGCGCCGTCAGCGCTTTCGCACGGGTAAGCGCGTCCCTCAATGCCGGTCCGCGCCTGGTATTCGGCCGCCAGTTGTTCCGCCACTTGGCCTAGCGCCGTGTGCTCGACCAGCGAGATCGTGGCGCCGCCAAATCCGCCGCCGGTCAGCCGGGAGCCCAACACGCCCGGGATGCCGTGCGCCAGTTCCACCAGGACATCCAACTCCGGCGTGCTGTTTTCAAAGTTCACCCGCGAACTCTCGTGCGAGGCAAACATCAGTGTGCCAAAAGCAGCGCCGTCGCCCCGGCGCAGGCAATCGATCCCGGCGAACACGCG
This sequence comes from uncultured Chthoniobacterales bacterium, assembly GCA_964250275.1. Taxonomy (GTDB): domain Bacteria; phylum Verrucomicrobiota; class Verrucomicrobiia; order Chthoniobacterales; family SZAS-18; genus CAXUFU01. The sequence goes on from CAXUFU010000254.1 coordinate 3,368, forward strand.
CTCATCTTCGCCCACGATATGGGCGGCGCGGCGGTAGATCAGCGGATCGAGCCGGTCCCGCGCCGCTTCGAGTTGGCTGCCGTTGACATCGCGCAAGGCTCTGACCCCCAGCGCGCGCGCGGCGGCAAAACATTGCTCGCGCCGCTCGTTGTACTCGCCTCCGACCAGCCGGTGTTCGGCGCCGCAATGGAAAACCAACAGGGAAGTGTGCGGCGGCAGGGGAATGTTTTCGACCACCTCCGAGCGGCAATCCAGGTACACGGCCTGGCCCCGTTTGCCGAAGATCGAAGACACCTGATCGAGCAATCCACATTGCACCCCGACAAAATCATTTTCCGCCCGGCGGCAGATTTTGGCCAGGCGCAACGGGTCGATCTCCAGGCCGAAGAGTTTCATCAGCAAACGCGCGGTGGCGACCTCCAACGCGGCCGAACTCGACAAACCGGCGCCGACCGGCAAGTCGCTGTCGATGGACATGCGGAAGCCGCCGATGGGAAACTGCTCTTGCTGCAAGCAGGAGACCACGCCCAAGGCATAGTTGGCCCAGGCCGATTCTTCGTCCTGGAACGGCGCAAAGCCCGTTAGTGGGACATCGATGGGCTGGTCGGCCGAAGTCGATTGCAGGACAACGCGTGGGACGAGGATGGGGTCGCCGGCGACGCTGACGCGGTAATCGATGGCGGCCGCGAGCACGACGCCTTCATTATAGTCCGTGTGATTGCCGAGGAGTTCGACGCGGCCGGGCGCGTGGGCAGACGAGTGGCTCATGTACGGAGGCATCTTGGGCTGAGCCGCCCGGTTGCGCAAGGCATCTGCGGCGGAATGATTTGCCTAAAGGATGGCGCCCGCGTGCCGGGTGGGAATGACCAGGAACACAAACCCGGGCTTGTCCGTATCAATAACCTGTTGCCACGGAGGCGCTCACGCTTGACATTAGTCGACTATGTCTATTTCGAGTTCACTTCATCGGGCGGCGCAATTGCAGGAGAAAATTGACGAACTACGCGGTCAACTCGCCGCGCTGCTCGACCAAGCCAGAGCTGAGATCAGCGCCGCCCCGATGGCGGAAGTTCCGACCGGCAGCCGTGGTGCGAAAGGTCCCGGCAGGCGCAAAGCGCGTCGCGGGCGGCGTCCGTTGGCTGCGATTACCGAGTCTATCGTGAAGGTAGTCAAGCGTGGGCGCAAGCCGAACAAGGCCAGCAAAGTTGGTGTCCGCGCGAAAGCGGCGCGTGCTTTGAAAGCCGCGGTTTCTCCGCTGGCTGGCCGGAAACGTTCCGCCTCGCCTACCGGGCCATTGGCGCCGGCGGTGGTGAAAGTACTTAAAGCCAAGGGTAGCGCGATGGACGTGAAAAGCATTCTGGATGGGCTGCTCGCCGCGGGCTATCAGTTCAACACGTCTGAACCTAAGAAGAATCTGGCCGCGCGTATTTATCGGCTAAAAGGTGTCAAGAAGGTGAGCAAGGGCTTGTTTGCCTCGGCTTAGGTTGACCCATCGCGGCAGCGACTCCCATATCAAGGGTAGGGATGGCTCTCCTGAGCCGGTCCC
>CAXUFU010000255.1:0-1419 GCA_964250275.1 uncultured Chthoniobacterales bacterium
AGAACGTCCAAGAGAGTGGCGCCGCCGGCCTTGTAGCTGAGCAATTGGCCCGCGAGCACCTTGGAAGCGAGCTCGAGCGCGCCGCCTTGGTATTGCGCCAGCCGGGTTTGGGCGGTCTGGTAGCGCGCGTAGGCGCCGCGCACGTCCACCTCCGCCTTCAGTTCGGTCGAACGCAGGGTTTTCTCTGCCTGCGCGGCGGTGTAGACGGCCTGGCTGTATTCCCCGCGAAAGCTGTTGAAGACCGGCAGCGGAATCGAGACGGAAAGATTGATCGAGTTGAAGTTCGGCGTGGGATCGATGGGATTGTGACCGACCAGCGCCTCCTGCAAAGTGACACCCAGAGTGGGGTCGGGAATGCGGTTGAGGCGCGCCAGGCGTTGGCTGGCTTGGGCGGATTTGTAGGTTTTGCGCGCCGCGATCACATCCGGACGGCTTTGCAGCACATCGGTGAGCAGCTTGGTGAGGTTGAACTGGTGGGCGCGTACGTTCAGGTGAGGCACCACGTTGGGCAGCGGCGCGCCGGGCCGGCCGAGCAGTTGGAGCAGGACGTATTGGTTGACCCGATTAGAGGATTCCGAGGAATACAAGTCACCCTTGGCCTGGAGGGCGTCCGCGCGGGCCTGGTCATCGTCCACCTCGTCGATGTCACCGGCTTTCAGGCGCACGTCGTTTTCATTCGCCAGCCGATCGAGGGAATCGAAGGCGCGTCGCTTTTCCGTCAGGCTGAGCTCGCCCGCAACCGCATCGACATACGCGCTGGCGGCGGTGCCGCGCAGGGTACGCAAGTAATCCTCCAACGTGGCCGAAGCCGCGAGCATCGTTTCCTGGGCGGCGCTGCTGCGAAAGGCGCGCTTGCCCGGGATCTCGATCTCCTCGGTGACGCCGGCGAAATAGGTCGTTGGCTGATTCTCGTGCGTCAGGTCGCGGCCGGTGCCGGCGTTGAGCACGGGGTTGGGCGAAACCCGCGCCGCGGTCAGTTGAGCCTGCGCAATGGGCACGCTGAAGCGTTGGGCGGCGAGATCGAGATTCGGGCGCAAGACGCTGCTGACGAACTCGCCAACGGTCAAAGTGCGGCTGGGGATGGCATGCAGGGCGGCTAGGGAAAGCGGCGGGCCGCCGGCAGTACCAGCCAACGCCGCCGGGTCCGGCGCCACCGCGGGGTTCGTCGCGGGATTAGAGGCGGCGGCATTGCCGGGGTTGGTCGAGTTGATGTTGCTGGCGGTATTCCCGGGGTTAGCCGGACTAATAGGATTGACCGGGTTCGAAGGACTGTTTGCCGGAGGAATGGCGGGGGCTGGTGCGGCCGCCAACTGCGACCCCGCCGCCAATGTCCAGGTCAGAACAACGGCTAGCCCGTGCCTGACGGGGCGCGAGATCAAACGACAGTAATGCTCGGAGTGCACTGGGCGCAAAGTAGCC
>CAXUFU010000255.1:1473-4893 GCA_964250275.1 uncultured Chthoniobacterales bacterium
AAGTAGCCATCGCGGCAGCGTCGCTGCCAACTAATTCTGGTGTAGGAAGATACCTCTCGGGCTTGTAGGACCGCGCCCGACAAATAGGCACGGGCGATTGGCGCAAGACTTCAGCCCACGCTCTCTTCGCTCGCCCTGGCATGCCCTAATGCCAGGGACTGTCCGTAAGACAGTCCCTGGCCACATTTTGCGGTTAACCTGCCGGCTGCTCCGCCCGGCGGAGGACGCTTAGAGCCGGCGCATTAATAATGCACGATCACATCGAACTGAGCGGTCAATTGACTCGCGCGCACGCCGTTATCGTACGGCTTGGCATTATAAGCGTGCTCGTAGCGAAGCTCGGGACGAATAGTAATGAGCTTGTCCGGCCAATAGGTCAGACCAATGGAGTGTTCCGAGTAAACCGTGGCATACCCGGTCCGGTTGCCATCGACGTCATTGTACATTTCGTTGCGGACGGTGAAGAAACAATTGCCGGTCAGCCGGAAGAAGGTGTAATTCAGGATCCCGTACTCGTAGACATACCCGTTCTTGACCGGGAAGGCTCCGCTCTGATAAGGAACGGCAGCCGTCGGGTGGTCAATAGCATCCAATTGATACATGTAATAACCTTCCGTGCTGGTCCAGATGGTCTCGTTGAACTTGTGGCTATAGGTCGCGACGTACTGTTGAATGTTGTTATAGCCGAACTCTCCATTATTGAAGGCGTTAGCGCCGCCGTAGACGGAGTCCTTATTGTTGTTGCTGATCCACTGGACCATGACGCTTCCGGTGGCTTGTCTGCCTTGGTCCGCCTGCCAGGGAGCGACGTCATTGCCGGTGCTGATACCTAACTGCAAGGTCCAGTTCTTCGACAACTTGGTCGAGCTGAAGACACCCCACTGGGTATAAGGATCAAAGGTGTAGAGCAGGGAATGGCTCGACATCGGGTTATTCGGGGCCAACTGCGCTTCAATGTCGGCCATCGAGATGATGCGGCCGATGCGGATGTTGGTACCCTGGCCGATCATGGGCAAGTAAATGTCAGCGTAGATCATGGGCATGTCGAAGCCGTAGTAATGATCGGACTTCAACAGGGGATCGCTGAGAAAGCCGCGCGAGATCGTATACCGGAAGTCCAAGCCGTAGATGGCGGAGATACGAAAACCCCAGTCAATATGATCCGTCTGTGCCTCGTCCGGCACGCGTTCCAAAAAGGCGACGAACTGATTCTGTTCCAGCCGGTCCGAACGCACGTCGTAGGCTTCCGGGAAGTTGTTACTTTGTCCGCGCGACGTGTTGGTGGAAGAGCTCACGTTGCCGGAGAAATCTTCCCAGCCGTAGAGTTGAATGCGGCTGGCCTTGATGGCATCGCCGTTCGGACCGTCGTAGATGGCCTGCATCAAAGGACCGGGTGCGACAATGCCGGGGTCTCCGATGACCGGGGTGCCGCCGATCTGCCATTCCCCGGTGGGGTAGGGCGGCGAGTCAAATGGGGACGGCAAGCCGCGCCGGGCGTCCGGCGGCGGGGCGGCGGCGGTGGCGGTGGCCTTGTTGTCCGAGGGCGCGGAGGCCGGCGCAGGCGCGGGGGCCGAGGCGTCCGGTGGCGTATAGCAGGGCTCGCCGAGTTGTTCACGGATGTCGAGGTCCAGGCGTTCGAAAAACGACATGTACAATTTTTTCTGCGCCAAAGCTTTGGCGGCCGCGTCCGCTTGGGCGTCGGCGGCGGTCTTGGTGTTGGAGGTCGTTTCGCCGCCGGTGGGCGAAGGGGGATCGGCGAAAAGGCTGGACGACGCACCGAGCAGTGCGGCGGCAAAAAGGCCCAACGATTTCACCGTGCTATTCGTAGACATCTGATTTGGAGGAAGCGCCGTGGTTACGGCGGTAGGTTCGAGTGACTGGTTTGGTTGTTTTCAGCCGGAAATTTGTTGGTGCAAACCCGGCCTGGTTTAAGCGTCGCCCGTGATAGCAAGCGATGTGCCTGCCTGTGTAAATTGCTCACGTGGAGCAGTTAATGCGGATACGCAGGCGGCGCGGGATGGAGAAACCGGGCATGTTGCACGGCCAAGCGTTGTAAAATGCACGATCCTCAGATCCAAAAAAGAGGTAGGGATGGCTCTCCTGAGCCGGTCCCTCGCTGTCTGGAAACCGCGCCCGGAAATGGGGCGCGCCATAGACACGCACGCTTTCCCGAGCAGTCAGGGATTGGTCCCCTTGCAGTCTGGAACGGGGCGCGCCATAGACAGGCACGCTTTCCCAGACAGTCAGGGACCGGGTCGGAGACCCATCCCTACCTTTTTTTGGAAGGCACGCCTAGACGGCGGTGCCCGTCATCTCGACCTGGTCATTACCGGTTCGCAGTGCGGCGGCGGGGATCGCCGCCAGGGGCGCCGCGCCGCTCCAGCGGGTTAACAGGCGGCCCAGGTCTTCCTGGCGCAACGGTTTGGAGAGATAATCGTCCATGCCGGCCTCCAGGCAGCGCTGACGATCTCCCTGGCTGCGGTTGGCCGTCATAGCCACCAGGGTCAACCGATGGTGCTGCTGCACCGGGGGCTGCTTTTGCAGCAGTCGGCGAATGGCGCGGGCCGTTTCATAGCCATCGAGCACCGGCATGTGCAGGTCGAGCATAACCAGGCCGTAAGGCTGGGCGCGCAAAGCCGCCAGGGCTTCGCGTCCGTTGCCGACAGCATCGGCGGCAAAGCCCAAGTTGCTCAACTGACGCAAGGTCATCTTGCGGTTGATTGGATTATCGTCCGCCAACAGGATGCGGCGGCCGCCGGTGCGGAGCGGCGCGTCGAGCATGTTGATGATGCGCGGGGTGCGCATCGGCTGGACCTGCAACCGGCTGTTGAGCGTGGTGCCGATGACGGCTCCCTCTTCGGCGATCACCTTGGCCAGTACTTGCAAGATCGGGCCATGCTTGAGCGGTTTGCTCACCACGCCCATGATGCCCACCTCCCGGTCGGCCAGTTGTTCTTTCTCCAGGCCGAGCGCGGCCATCAGAATGATACGGGTCTGGGCCAAAATTGGCTGGCTGTGGATGGCCCAGGCCAGGGTAAACCCGTCCATCGACCCCAGGTTTAGATCCACCAGCGCCAACTCAAAAGGCGTCCCCGCCAGAGCGTGCTCGCGCAATTGCGCCAAGGCGGCGCCGCCACTGTCCGCGACGGCGGTTTTCATGTCCCAGGCCGCCAAGCGCGCACGACGTCTGGTTATCGTCGACCACCAGCACCCGGACATCGCGCAAAGTGGCGATCCGCTCGGCTTCGATCCGCCGTTGCTCGGCGGCGGCGGAATCGCACACGGCCGCCTGTTCTTCCAACTGGACGGTAAAGGCGAAAGTCGACCCTACGCCGACCGTGCTCTCGACCTCAATCCCGCCGCCCATCCGCTCGACCAACTGACGGCAGATGGCCAACCCCAGGCCGCGCCCTCCGGTCT
>CAXUFU010000256.1:0-4876 GCA_964250275.1 uncultured Chthoniobacterales bacterium
CATCCGGCGACGCTACTACCGCCGGCGCCGCGAGCGGTGTGCCACCGAAACCGCCGGAGCCGGCCACTGCCACGGGCACCACCACCGGAGCGGCAGCGTGCAGCGTCCCGCCGAGTGCGTTGCGCGGCCCATACTGGCGATGATCCGACTCCGTGTCCGTGTAGGCGGTGGTCCGCACCGTCTGATATTCCGCGCGCGCCAGCGGCGGCTCGTAAGCGGGCAGGCGGCGGCTCGCGCAGCCGGTGAGACAAGCCGCCGCTACCATCATCATCGCGCTGAGAACCAGGCGCGCACGCGAACCAAGATCCAGCCGGAGCACGCGCCAAATTAGCGCCTGGTCCGTTTCGTGGCGAGCCTCTTCCGCCCGGCCAAACTTCCCTCCACCTTCTCTGTAGTCGTTCGCGCTGTTTCCACGCTACATTACTGCCATGAGCACCGCGTTCGAGACCCAGATCGAGACCCAACTCACCGATATCCGCCAAGGCGGCCTCTACAAAACCGAGCGCATCATTGCCGGCCCCCAAAACGCCCACATCCCGATCGCCGATGGTCGCGAAGTCCTTAACTTCTGCGCCAACAACTACCTCGGCCTGGCCGATCATCCCGCCGTCATCGCGGCCGCGCACGCCGCGTTGGACCGCTGGGGGTTCGGCCTGGCGTCCGTGCGTTTCATCTGCGGCACCCAGGCCATCCACAAAGAACTCGAAGCGGCGCTCTCCCGCTTCCTCGGCACCGAGGACACCGTTCTTTATCCCTCTTGCTTTGACGCGAACGGCGGCCTTTTTGAAACCCTCCTGACCAGCGAAGACGCTGTTATCAGCGATCAACTCAACCACGCCAGCATTATCGATGGCATCCGCCTCTGCAAAGCGCGCCGCTACCGCTACAAGCACAACGATCTCGCCGACCTCGAAGCCCAACTTGTCGAAGCCCGCTCCGCCCGCACCCGGCTCATCGCCACCGATGGCGTCTTCTCCATGGACGGCACCATCGCGGACCTGGCCGGCATCTGTGACCTGGCCGAAAAATACGATGCCCTCGTCATGTTCGACGATTGCCATGCCGCCGGTTTCTTGGGCCGGACGGGCCGCGGCACCCATGAACATTGCGGCGTGATGGACCGCGTCGACATCATCACGGGCACGCTCGGCAAGGCGTTGGGCGGCGCGAGCGGCGGTTACACCAGCGCGCGCCGGTCCGTCGTCGATCTCCTCCGCCAGCGTTCGCGCCCCTACTTGTTTTCCAACAGTGTGGCGCCCTGCGTGGTGGCCGCCTCGCTCAAAGCCATCGAACTCATCAGTGAAGATACCCGTTTGCGCGACCGGCTGGAAGATAACACCCGGCTCTTCCGCGCCGGCCTCGCCGAGGCGGGTTTGACCATCAAGCCGGGTACCCATCCGATCGTTCCCGTGATGCTGGGCGATGCCGCGCTCTCGCAACGCTTCGCCGCGCGCATGCTGGAGAAGGGCGTCTACGTGGTCGGCTTTTTCTATCCGGTGGTGCCGGAAGGCACCGCCCGCATCCGCACCCAGGTCTCGGCGGCGCACTCCCGCGCGGACCTGGATACTGCCATCAACGCTTTCGCGGAGGTCAAGGCGGAGCTGGGCGTCTGACGCATCGCCGGGCAGGCGTGACATACCACCCGCACCGCATCCAATGGCGCTGCGGACTGCGATTCAGACTTCCCGCGCCGTGATCGAATCTCTCGATCCGGCTTTCGCGTCTCCGCCAAACTCCCTGCTCATGAAAGAACTCGCCAATAAAAAGATCGCCATCCTCGTCACCGACGGTTTCGAACAGGTGGAATTTACCAAGCCTAAACAGGCGCTCGAAGACGCTGGGGCCGCAGTCACTGTGGTCTCGCTGGAAACCGGAAAAATCAAGGGCATGCAACACGATGAACCGGGTGACAAATTCCCGGTCGACCTCGCGCTTGATGACGCCAACGCGAGTGATTTCGACGGATTGATGTTGCCGGGCGGATTGATGAACCCGGACTCTTTGCGCCAGGAAGAAAAGGCCCTGGATTTCGTCCGCGCCTTTTTTTCCGCCGGTAAACCCGTCGCGGCAATCTGCCACGCGCCCTGGGTTCTAATCGACGCCGGGGTGGTCAAGGGCCGGCGCCTGACCTCTTGGCCAGGTATCAAGACCGATGTCCGGAATGCCGGCGGCGAATGGGTGGACGAAGAAGTGGTCTGCGATCAAGGTCTCGTCACCAGCCGCAAACCGGATGATATCCCGGCTTTCAACGAAAAGATGATCGAAGAGTTCGGCGAAGGCCCCCACCCGCAGCAGGCGGAAAAAACCGAACAGGCATTGAGCCAAGTCTAGCCGGTTGAGTTCAACGGTCGCCGGCTCTTTCGCGCGCATGAAAGTCATTGCACCAGGGATCGCCTGGGTTCCAACCAGTTTTGTTAATTCGTATCTGATTGGCGAACCGGGGGGACCCTGGGCACTCATTGACACTGGCCTGCCGGGTTTTGCCTGGAAAATCAAAGCCGCGGCCACCGCGCGGTTCGGCCCGGACTCGCGTCCCGAGGCGATCCTGCTCACGCACGGCCATTTTGATCATGCCGGCAGCGCCCGGGAACTGGCGGACGAGTGGGATGTCTCCGTGTATGCGCATCGGCTGGAAATGCCTTACCTGACCGGTCGCTCGGACTACCCGCCGCCCGATCCGACGGTGGGCGGCTGCATCGCCCAGCTCTCGCGTCTGCTGCCGCACAGCGGTCGTGATTTGGGCGCGCGCGTCCGCGTGTTGCCGAGCGACCCCGGCGAGCCTGACCTTGCCGCCAGTAGCGGACCCGTTCCCGGCCTCGACGGGTGGCGTTGGCTCTTCACGCCCGGCCACTCGCCTGGTCACGTCCTTTTTGGCCGGGAAGCCGATCGTGCGCTCATCGCCGGAGATGCGATCGCCACGGAAAACATGGATTCCTACCTCGGCATGGTGACGAAGAAACAAGAGCTGGGCCGCGCGGGTTCGCCGTTCATCTGCGACTGGGCGCTGGCGGAGCAGTCGGTCGCGACCCTGGCGCAACTCGAGCCCCAGTTGCTGGCCTGCGGCCACGGCATTCCCATGGCCGGAGACACGCTGCCTTCTGCATTGCTCAGCTTCGCCGCGAACTTCGCCGTTCCCAAAAGTGGACGGTACGTCGAGGAGCCGGCCCATACCGACGAGCGTGGGGTCGATTGGCTGCCGCCAAAACCCGCGGATCCCGTTCCTTACGTTTTGGCTGCCGCCGCTGGCGGCTTGGCGCTGGGACTCGCGCTCAAGCCCCGCGCTCGCGCGCGCCGGCACCGTAAAAAAGCGGCGTGGCGGTAGCTCAGACGTCGAGCGATGTCACCGAAGTCTGATCCCAGTACGTAACCGTTCCCTGCCGGTTCGTCACGAAACGAACTGATCCGTCTTGCGAGACGACGATCGCCACTGTGTTCGGCAGCGCCAGGCACAGCCGGTAAGCGGACCGATGCCGGGTGCCGACGCTTTCCGTGGATTCCTCCTCCGCCTGCTGCCCCTCTAGGTCCAAGGCCCGCCGAACCGTCACTACCCCCGGCAACTCGCCGCTGATCTCGCCGCCAAAGCCCAGCAACTCGAAGCGCTTCGTCAGCACCACCGCACCGTCGACTTCCGCACAGCCCGCCACCAAGTACGCCATCTCAAAGATCGCCTCGTCAAACGCGGCCAGCCGTTCATCGGTGCTCAAAGCGTACTCATCCCAGCCCACCGGACGGGCTGCCCCGACGTGCAGCTCGGCCACCCGATGCATGATCCGGGTGACGAGCGTGCGAAATCGCCGGCGTGGTTCCCCGTCCGCGAAGCGGTACTTCAAGCTGATGTAGCGGTCCACCTCCTCGTCCGTTTCGGCGTACGATGGCGGCAGGAGCACGATCGTGGCTCCATGATGCGCACTGCGCAACGCGGAGATCATCCGCTTCATGGCATGCTGGGAAATATTGCGCGTGAGTAACGGATCGAGCATCGCCCACGTTGTAGCCGCGCCGGAACGCGCCCGCGCGTGAAGCTCGAGCAACTCCTCGCGGATGGGAGCAAAGGACGCCTGCAGCCAATCGGACTCGAAGATGTTGACCGAAGGACCGCGAATGCGGCCTCCCTCCAACCGGGCAATTACCTCGGAGCCGAAGCCCACCGTCAGCCGACCCGGACCGGTGACGCTCAAGACCAGGGCCGCCAGCAGCGTCTGTGGCCGGCCTCGGCCGCCGTGTGCGTTCTGCAGCCAGCGCACTCCGGAATGCAATATGCCCCACAGGCGCGGCATCTCTTTCCTTTCGTCGAGGCACACGCCGATCAGGGAACGATAAAAGTTCGCGGCCGGCGAAAGGCGGCGCGTTTCCAAGGCGTTGAAAGGCCGGGTGCGCGAGAAGCGCAGGCAGTGCAAGCCATCCGGCGGCCCTTGATCGTCTGGAAAGGACTCTGGATCGGCCAGGATGAGCCGGAAAGTGACTGGGCGCAGTTCCTCGCGCAACAGGCTGGCTTCATAGCAGATGTGGATGAGCCGCTCGAGCGCCTCGGCACTGGGCGCCGCGTCGTACCCATTTCCCGCCTCCGCCTGCGCGCCTCCTTGCACCCGGGGCCATCGGCTCAGGATGAAGGCTGCCACGTCTCGGGGGTAAGCCAGGTCGCTCATGCGCTGCATCACCCCGCTGGAAAGCAGCGCGGATTTGCCGCCTGATGGTGCCACAGAGAGGGGGCAGCGTCCATGTTTTGTCGCTATCGGCGCCGGAGACCGGCACACGCCGCCGCCACCATTGCCCGCCGGCACGCGTGGGCTCCCGCCGCTCTTACAAACCAGGCCAACGGGCGGCTGGAAGCTCCCGCAGGATGTGTTGCTGGCGTGCCAGTAACCGTTTGCCTGGC
>CAXUFU010000257.1:0-4865 GCA_964250275.1 uncultured Chthoniobacterales bacterium
CCAAGGGCCAGTGGCTACAGGTTTCTTACTCCGCTCTAGTCTAGACCGCCGCTACAGGTGCCGCGCCGTCGACGGTCATAGACCGCCGCGACAGCCTCAGTGTCCGCCGGCGGCCTTGCCGGTCTTAAACGGCTTGATGAAAAACACCAGGACGATCCCGATCACCGACACCAGGCCCAGCAACAGAAAGTTATCCAAATAGGAGAGGACGGTGGCTTGCTGTTGCAGCATCTGCGCGGTCATGCCCTGCGCCCGGGCGGCGGCCTGGACGGCATCGAGGCCGGCGTTGGTCAACGTGCCCGTGACTTGGGCGAGCCGTTCTCGGTAGATCGGATTGTTGGTGGTGATGTGCTCGCCCAACATGCTCTGGTGGTATTGGCCCCGCCGGATGAGCATGGTCGAGACAAAGGCGATACCCAGGCTGCCGCCCAGGTTGCGGAAAAGATTGGTCAGGCTGCTGGCCTTGTTGTTCGCCCCTTTCGGCAGATACGAGTAAGCGAGCTGCGTGATCGGCACGAACATGCACGCCAGGCCGAACCCTTGCATGACGCGGACGATGGCGAAATCGCCGTAGGTCGAGGCCAGGCTGACCTTGCTAAAAAACCACATCGACAGCGCCAGGACGCCGAAGCCTGTCCCGATCATTTTGGCCGCGCCAATCTTCGGCAGCACCCGCACCACGACCGGCGCCAGGAAAACGACGACCAACGCGCCGGGCGCGAGCGCCAGCCCCGCATTTTCCGCCGTGTAGCCGTAGAGCACCTGCAGCATCTGCGGGATCTGCACGGTCGTGCCAAAGATCACCGCGCCAAAGAGCAGATAGAGCGCGCAGGCCACGGCGAAATTACGCTCCCCGAGCAGGCGCAGGTTTACCACGGGATCGTCATGCAGCAACTCCCAGATGACCAGCAACACGAGCGACACCATCGAGACCGTAAAGAACGCGGTGATGAACGGGCTGCCGAACCAATCGTCCTCCTGCCCTTTGTCGAGCACCACCTCCAGGCAGCCCAAGCCCAGCGCGGTGAGCAGGATGCCGACATAATCCACCGCTAGCCAGCCGGCCTTGCGCGCCTGGCGCACTTCCGCCCGGAACTCGGGCGGATCGTGTACAAATTGACTGCTCAGGAGCAATGACCCGATGCCGACGGGGATGTTGATCAAAAAGACCCACCGCCAGGAAAAATTATCCGTGATCCAGCCGCCCAAGGGCGGCCCGATGGCCGGGGCGGTGACGATCGCCATGCTGTAAAGGGCGAACGCACCCGCCCGTTTGGCTGGGGGGAACGTGTCGACGAGAATGGCTTGCTCGCTCGGCGCCAACCCGCCACCGCCGACGCCTTGCAGCACGCGAAACAAAATCAGCATCCCGAGATTAGGCGCAATGCCGCAGAGGAACGAGCTCAGGGTGAAAAGCGCCACGCAGCCCATGTAGAAGTTCTTGCGCCCGCAGATGCGCGAGAGCCAGGCGCTAAGCGGCAGTACGACCGCATTGGCCACCAGGTAGCTCGTCAGCACCCAGGTTGCCTGGTCCTGATCGGTGCCCAGGCTGCCGGCAATATGCGGCAGCGAGACATTGGCGATGCTGGTGTCCAGAATCTCCATGAACGTGGCGATCGTCACGATGATCGCGACCAACCACGGGTTGATCCCCGGCCGGGATGGACCTCCCGGAACGGCCGGTCTGGTGGCCGCCCGGGGCGCGGCGGGCGGTTTGGCCGTGGCGATGGCGCTCATGGCGGCAGGATCTGAGGCTCTAGCGCCCGCTGCTGACATCGACCTCGGGCTCGACCGACATGCCGGGCCCAAGCATCGGCAGGTCGCCGCTATCGGTCGCGAAGGTGATTTTCACCGGCACGCGCTGCACCACCTTTACGTAGTTGCCCGTGGCGTTTTCCGGCGGCAGCAAGGAAAAGCGTGAACCGGTACCGCGCTGGATGCTATCGACCCGGCCAGTGAAGCGGCGATCCGGGAACGGGTCCACGTGGATGTCGACCGGCTGGCCGGGCTTCATGTGGGTCAGTTGCGTCTCCTTGAAGTTGGCGGTCACCCACACGACGGGCGGCACCAGCGAGAGCAGGGCCTGGTCGACCGTCACATAGTCGCCCGGCTCGACCGCCTTCTGCGTCACGCGGCCGGCTGAGGGCGCGTAGATCTTGGTGTAGGAAAGCTGCAACTGCGCATCCCGCACGGCCACCTCGGCCGTCCGCACATCCGCTTGCGCGGCCACGAGTTGCGCCGCGGCGGAGTCGGCCGCGGCGCGCACGGCGTTGAGATTGGCTTTGGCCGCGTTCAGGAACGCTTTGGCGGAGTCGAAGGAACCCTGGGCGGCGTCGAAGTTCGCCTTGGTGGTATCGACCTGTTCCTTGGAGATCGCTTTCATGTCTTTGCTGTAGAGGCTGTTGTTGCGGTCGTAGTTGATCTGCGCGAGCGCAAACTGCGCGCCGGACTGCGTCACCTGCGCGGTCTGCTGTTCGACCTGCGCCTGCGCTTGGGCCGATTGCGCTTGCGCCTGTTCGACGCCGGCCTGGGCCCGCAACACTTCGGCCCGGGATTGCGCCAGTTGGGTTTGGGCGCGATCGAGCGCCACATCAAAGTCGCGCGGGTCGAGTTCCAGCAGCAAGTCGCCCTTTTTGACCTGATAATTATCGTCGAAATGGACCGCCGTAACGTAAGCCGCCACCTTCGGATCAATCCGGATGACGTGTCCCTCGATGAACGCGTCGTCGGTGCTCTCGAAGTTGCGGGCATGCAAATACCAGGGCACGCCGAAGAGCAGTCCAACCGCCACTAACCCCCCCAGCACGAGCAAGACGACGAAGTTGCGCCGGCCGGTGGTTTTGGGCAAGGCCGCATCCTGCGGTGCAGCGTCCGCGGAGCGGCTGTCGTTTGTTTCGCTGGTAACGGGCACGGGATTATCGTCTTCGGCGCTGGGCGTTTTGCCGTTGGCGGCCGGGCTGGCGTCCGTGCGCCGGTCTGCTTGCTCCAGTGGGCTGGCGAGCGGGACGGCTTGTTGTTCGAGGCGCGGGCCATTGGCGGTTGGGCTGGTACTATTCATGGCTTCAGGGCGTGTCGTCTGGCGGTGCGCCCGGCTTGACGGACGGCTGGGATGGTGAAAGCGGTGATGTGGTCGGTGAGAAGTGGGATCTGCCGTGAGTAGTCTTTGAGCTGGGGGAAGAGACGCTCGATGACGACGCCGTTCTGCGAGTAGATCATGCACTGGGCGACAACGCTGTTGTGCAGGAGAATGAGTGGCTCCGCCGGCAGTTCGACCCCGGCCAGGTCGCAGAGGATGCGCTGGAGGAAAGCGCAGCGCGGGCGGATATTCTCGTCGATGACCTGATCGAGCGCGGGAGAAGGTTCGGCGAGTTCACGCGCAATGAGCCGGTTTTGCCAGGCCGGCCGGGCGGGGTCCAACAGGTAGGTCAGCATCGATTCAATGAACGCCCGCAGCCGGGCCTTGGGCGGGCCCACGGTGACGCTGAGCGGGATGTGTTTCGCCGAGGCGTTCGCCGCTTTGAGGGCGGTGGCATAAAGCTCCGCCTTGTCGCGGAAATGGTAGTTGATGGCGGCCAGATTGGCCCCGGCCCGCTCCGTGATCTCGCGCACCGTGGCGGCCCGGTAGCCGCGCTCGGCAAAAACCTCCCCGGCCGCGGTCAGCAATCGCGCGCAGATCTGGCGGCTATGGGGGTTATCTTTGGTTCTCGGCATGGAGGCAACCGGGGAAAGCAGTTGACGAACCATTAAAACGACTGTTTTAATCGGTCAATTCAAAAACACGTATGATTCATCGCTTCTGCGGCAGAACTGGCGCCGCCGCTCTCCTCGCTCTGTGGCTGACCGGCGGCTGCAACGGCCTCGCCCACGCGCAGGGCTCGCGCTTCCAACCCCCGCCACTGCCTGCTCCGGCGGCCTTTAAGACTCCCGCCCGCGCCGGCGCCAACCCGGGCCGGGCCAGTGCGGCGGTGGGACGCGCAGATTGGTGGACCCTCTTCGGCGATCCGGTTTTGAACGATCTCGAAGCGCGCGCGGCTCGCTCCAACCAGAACGTGCTCCAGGCCGTTGCCCGCATCGAAGAGGAGCGCCTGCGTGCCCGGGTCTCAGGCGCGGACTTCCTGCCGCGTTTGGAATCGAATCTGACCGCCTCGCGCGAGCGCACCTCGAACAACCTGCCCCTGCAGCGGGGGCAATTGCTGGGCAGCATTCCCGGCCTCGCTCCCAGCGGCGCGGGCGGCGCCGCCGGCAGTGGTTTCTCGAACGCGACGTTAAACATCCAACCGCGCACGGACACGCTCAACGATTTTCGCGCCCCGATCACCGCCTCCTATGAACTGGACGTTTTCGGCCGCATCCGGCACGCGTACGGCAGCGCCATCGCGACCGCCCAGGCTGCCGAGGCCGACGCGCGCGGCGTTCTCCTGAGCCTGGCCGCCGACTTGGCGACCGATTACTTCCAACTGCGGGCGCTCGATAGCCAGACGGATATTCTGCGCCACACGCTCGACCTGCGCCGCGAGCAGGTCCGGCTCAACCAGGAACGTTTGGACGCCGGCACCAGCGATCCGCTCGACCTGGAGCGTGCCCGCACCGAACAAGCCGATACCGAGGCCGACCTGGCGGACAACCTGCGCCAGCGCGCCGATCTGGAAAACACCCTGGCCGCGCTGTGCGGGGAAACCGCCAGCAATTTCTCGGTGGCAGTGCGGCCCTTGCGCGCGCAATCGCCGCCAGCGGTGCCGCCGGGCGTGCCGGCGGAACTGCTCGCGCACCGGCCGGACGTGGCGGAAGCCGAGCGCCAGGTCGCGGCGGCGGGCGAGCAAATCGGCGTCGCGAGCCAGGATCGCCCGGAAACGGTCGACAACCCG
>CAXUFU010000258.1:0-4865 GCA_964250275.1 uncultured Chthoniobacterales bacterium
ACACCCGGCAAGCTTGGGCCTGGTCTTCACGCGCCGGAAGGCCGCTGCAGGAGGCGGTGCGCTGGCGTGGCGGGTTTTCGCGGCGATGCCTGGCTGGAGAGGAGTCATGGATTTAAACTGCTGGGAGCGCGGAAGACCGGAGGCTCCATGGAGCCGTTCGCGCTGTCAATCCTGAAACGAAGCCGGCCACTGTCGAGCCCGAGGCGGAACCGCCGATATTTTGCCAGGTAATAGACCGCGACCGCCGCGGCCGAGAAACCGGCAGCGGCCCCGACGCCCAGCGCCCAGCGCGGGCCGAACGTGTCCGCCACCCAACCCACCAGAGGCGCGCCGATGGGTGTGCCGCCCAAGGCAATGGCGAGCACAATCGCCATGACGCGCCCGCGCATGGCCGGTGCGGTGGCGAGTTGGACCAGGCTGATCGTCGACGTGGTTAATGTCTGAGATGCGACGCCGATGATCGCCAGCATCAGGCCGAAGAGCCAGTAGGTCGGCATGAAGGCCGCCAGCGTGAAGCCCAACCCAAAGACGATCGCGCCGGTCAGCAGCAACAAAATATCCGGCTTGGCCCTGCCGGCCGCCAGCAACGCGCCGCTGACGGATCCCACCGCCATGATCGACGTGAGCAGCCCGTATTCGCTGGCGCCGGCGTGAAAGACAGTCACCGACATCGTCGATATGAAAATCGGGAAGTTGAGGCCGAAGGTGCCAATCAAGAAAATCATCAAGAGCACTGCCTTGAGGTCGGGCCTTTGCCAAACATACCGGAAGCCTTCCGCGAAGCTCCCTTTCGTGCGGACCGCGCGCTTGCCCACCTGGAGGTCAGCAACCCGCAAGAGCAGCAGCGACCCGATGACCGCCACAAAAGAAGCCGCGTTGAGCAAGAAAACCCATCCCGTGCCAACGACCGCGATGAGGATGCCGGCGATGGCGGGACCCACCATCCGCGCGACGTTGAACGAGGTGGAATTGAGCGCCACGGCATTAGAAAGGCCTTCTTCTCCGACCAACTCGGAGACAAAGGTCTGGCGCGCCGGCGCATCAAACGCCGCCGTGCAGCCGAGCAAAAAAGCGAACAGATAAACGTGCCACAATTGAACCAGCCCGGCGACGGTCAGCAAACCCAAACCCAAGGCCAGCGCTCCCATACACCCTTGGGTCGCCAGCAACAGCTTGCGCCGGTCGAAGTAATCCGCGGCAAACCCGGTCAAAGGCAGGCAGAGAACCTGCGGGCCAAATTGCAACGCCATTACCACGCCGACCGCCGTGGCGTTCTTGTGCGTGAGCTGGGTGAGGACCAGCCAATCCTGCGCCGTGCGCTGCATCCAGGTGCCGATGTTCGACACCAGCGCCCCGGCGGCCCAAAGCCGATAATTGTAGCTGGCCAGCGAGCGGAACGTGCCCTTCATGGGGGCGGGGCATTGCCGCCGTTGACCTGGCCAAACATGCGCGCCAGCAGCAGGCTCATGAGCAGCGCTCCCAGCCCGGCGATGGCTAGGTGGGCCCCGGCGTGCCACGCAAAGACGCCGATCCCGCAGAGCAGAAAGTAAGCGACGACGAAGTTAACAAAGCCCCACAGGACGTTGACCGTCGACGACGAAAGCCCTTTGCCGGGCGGTTTGGCAAAAGGGCTTTGAAAAGGTCGCCCCATCACGCCGGCCACAAAGTGCGGGACGCCGTTGGCGAGAAAAGCGCCGCCGAAGAAGTAAGCGATGTAATGGCCCCATTCCACGGCTAGACGCTCCTTTCTGGCAGGAGGGCGATGATCTCCTGCGTGGTGCCAGTCTCGCCCAACCGCGGGAAGATGCGTTCGATGCTGTTGCGATGGGCCTCCGGGTTCAGGTCCGTCATGGCGTCGGTCGCCAGGACGACGTTAAAGCCGAGCTCGAAAGCCTGGCGAGCGGTCGACTCGACGCCGATGCTCGTTGCCACTCCGGCGACGACAACCTGCGTGACGCCGAGCTTCTTGAGGGTCTCCGCCAGGTCCGTGCGCATGAAGGCTCCCCACGTCTGCTTGGTGACGACATGATCTTCGGGCTGCTGGTTGAGTTCGGGAACCAGATCGGCCCAATCGGGAGGAAGTCCCTTGAGGTTCATGGTTTGTTCGGTGCGGCCCGGCGCTCCACCGGTCACGTGCACCAGCACGACAGGCAACCCGCGGTCGCGGAAGGCCTCGGCCAAGGCGGCGGCGTGTTTTACGATCTCGGCGGTAGGATGGACGGTGGGCCGGGAGATAATGCCCTTTTGCAAGTCGATGAGGATGAGGGCGGTCTTGGGATCGAGAGTGGTCACGGGCATGGGTTTTCCTTGGTTTGTTTTTGCTGTGTGGCGAAGCTCGGGAATGAGCGTCACCTAGGGTGAGTGGAGGCGGGATCAGGAGTCGGCGAGACGTTCGAGCAGTGCGACACTGGCCGCGAGTTGGGCTTGCTCTTCCAACGAGAACCTCGTGCTGATGGCGCGGAACAGCCAGTCCTCGCGCGCCGCCCGGTTGGCCAGGATCCACTCCCGGCAAGCGTCCGTGAGCGATAAAATCGTTTGCCGCCCGTCGGCGGGGTCCGGGTCGCCACTGACGAGTCCGGCAGCTTGCAGACCGGCGACGGTGGCGCCCATGGATTGCGGACGCACGCCCTCGGCGCGGGCGAGAGTGGTCACGGTCGCCGGCCCATCGCGCTCCAGCCGGACGAGCACGGAGATCTGCGACCAGGTGTAGTCGCCGGGCCGCGCCTGCTCGCGGAGCTTGCGGCTGAGTTTGCCCAAGGCGACTCGCAGCTCACCAGCCAGAGCCGACAGGCGCACAGAGTCGTCGGCGCTGGGTGGTTCGTTCATTTTCGAAGGCTCGCACATAGGAAGTCAGACTGCAAAGGCTTCCTTCCTTTTGGAACGACTTTGCAACTTCCAAAATCCCGGGTATGGATGGCTCTCCTGAGCCGGTCCCTGACTGTCTGGCAAACGTCCCTGGAACGGGGCGTACCATCGACAGGCAAGCTTCGCCAGACAGTCAGGGACCGGGTCGGAGACCCATCCCTACCTTTTTTTGGACGCCCTTTAGGGCTGGAGGACAACGTCGATCGTGTGGACCACACCGTTGGAAGCCTCGACCTCAGGCCCGACGATTTTCGAGTCGTCCATTTCGATCGTCTTGCCGTCCGTGCTGGTATCGACGTCGATCTCTTCGCCATTGAGCGTCTTGAGTTCGTCCACCTTCGCGAGCGCCGCCAAGGTGACCTTGCCCGGAGCGATGTGGTAGTTGATCACCGCCACGAGCTTCGCCTTGCTCTCTGGCTTGAAAAGCCGGTCCAACGTCCCGGCAGGCAGCTTATTGAAGGCGTCATCGGTCGGCGCGAAGATCGTGAACGGGCCCGGCTGCCCGAGCGTGGCGGTCATCCCCGCGGCCTCAATGGCTTTGAGCAAGGTGCTGTATTTCCCCGCCGCCTTGAGCACATCCAGCAGCGTGCCTTTGGCCGCGACCGCGGCCGCGGTGGCGTCGTTGGCCGGGAAAGGGGAAGCCGCCGAGACGACCTGCGCCTGCAACGCGGGCAAGGATGCGCTGCCGAGCAACCACCAGGCGGCAAGGAGCGGCAGGCGGGTTCGCCAGAGCAAGGGCGAAAAAGCCCGAGAAGAGCAGGGGAGAAGTGGCGGCGTCATGGCAGAGGGGGACGTCCGAGGCCGAACGACTCCGCACCCCGACTTGGGAGGACCGATGACAGGACTCTGACGCTTTTGCAAGTGCGGGATGCGCGTGTTAGCCTCGCCGGAGCATGTTCGGACCGTTCCCTCGCCGTCGCCCACGTCCCCGGCGGAGCGCATCCGCTTGGCCCGCCTCGGTTCGACCGTCCATGGCCGTCCAGGCCGTCGTTTTCTTGGCTGGATGCGCTAATTCCGGGCTGGCGCTGCCAAAGGTGGGCGGCCCGATTCCGGTCAGTCCGGCGCACCAGGAAACGGCGGCGGAGCGTGCGTACTGGGATCAGCTCGCCCCGGCGCGTATTATTTACATTGGCGAGACGCACAACAGCAACGCGGACCATGAGTATCAGTTGGACGTGTTGAAAGGGCTCAAAGCGCGGGGCATGAAGTTTACGGTGGCCTGGGAGATGTTCGATTTCACGCAGCAACCGGTGCTCGACGCCTGGAATGCACATCATCTCTCCACCGAAGGCATGCTCGAGAAAACCGATTGGGGGACGTTCTCGGTCATGTACGAAAAAATCCTGCGCTGGACCCAACTGGAGGACATCCCGAGCCTCGCGTTGAACGCTCCCGGCCCGCTAAGCCACAAGCTCGCCCTAGGCGCCCCCTTGTCCCCGGAGGAAACCGCCGAGCTACCCACCGGGTTTCGGCCGGTAAGCGGGGGTTACGAACATTTTACCGAGCAAATGGCGCAAGCTCCCCATCCCGGTGCAAACCCGGAGAATTTCTACCAGGCCCAACTGCTCTGGGACCAGACCATGGCCAGCCGCATCGTGGAGTTTGTCAACGCGCATCCGGACGAAAAGCTGGTCGTGCTGATCGGCCGCGGTCACGTGGACGGCGGGTTCGGCGTGCCGGCGTTCGTCAGCCAGAAAACCGACGCGCCGCAGTTGGTCGTTTACCCGGGCGGCACCGGCGAAAACACCGGTTCGCACGCCGCCTTGGCCCTCCGGGAGCCGGATCCCGCAGCGGGGCGCACGCTTTAAGCTTATATTCCCCGTGTCCGGACGTAAACCCCAGCGAAACCGTCTGCACCGATGCGCCGCTCCCCCGATAAAACGCCTGCCAGCCTGCAAGGGATGTTGCTGGTGGCACATCCCAGCCTTAAGGATCCCAACTTCCGGCGTAGCGTGATCTTTCTCTCGGCGCACGACGCTGAGGCCGGCGCCTTCGGGCTC
>CAXUFU010000259.1:0-4861 GCA_964250275.1 uncultured Chthoniobacterales bacterium
AAGGTAGGGGCGGGCTCTCCGAGCCGTCCCAAGCTGTCTGGAGAGCCTGCCGCGAACACGGCGCCTCCAGCAAACAAATGGGATGGCTCGGACTGGAGGCTTGGCGACAGGTCGTGGGGCGAGGGCGACAAAGCCGACCCCTACCTTGTTTACGAACGGCAGCTTCGCTGCCAGTCTGGCAGGGCTGTCCGCCGACCGCACCGATGTGCCGGGCGGAGACACCCGCGCTACTTGGAATCTACCACGCTCATCTTTTCGTTCACCGGCTGCTTTTCGCGACTCCTGGCGGGGGGGTCTACCTTTTGTTTGGATGCCGCTACGCGGCGGCTACACCTCTATCGGTCCCGCGCCAGAGCAGATTAAGAAGAACTGTAGCCACTTGCCCTTCGAGGAGAGGGGCTCCGAATTGTAGGGCGGGCGCTCAACGGCCCGATGTCTTCCGTGCCCACGTAGCCGGTCTGGTTATCCGGCGTTTTCACCCGTGAATAACCAAACTCACGTTTGATCAGAGTCAGCTTGGTGTCTTTCTTGAGGACGCTGTCTGGGCCGTTGGGTTCCTGCGGACCGTACGAATAGAAGTTCGTCGTGTCCGCGGTCACCTTGTACCGGTCGGAACCTGGGGCAGCGGCGGCCGCGGGCGGCTTGGCGCCCTTTTTTTCCCCGGACTGACAACCCGAGCCAAGGCAGACAATGGCCAGCAGGACGAGACTCAGGCCACGCCCCCAGCTTCCAACACCGCGACGGATGGGTCGATGTTCGCTCATGAGGCAAGTCAAGCGGCCAGTCGCCTGTTTTCTGCGACTACAGGAACTCGCGCGGATCCGTGATCCGGCCAGTCAAGGCACTCGCGGCCACGGTGTACGGGCTGGCCAGATAAACCTTGGACTCCTTGTTGCCCATGCGCCCGGGAAAATTACGGTTCGTGGCGCTGATGCAGGCCAGCGGCTTGTTCAAGCGGCCAAACGTATCCACCGGGCCACCCAGGCAGGCCGCGCAGCTCGCGTTTTCGGTCAGCAGCACACCGGCTTCCTCCAACACCTGCCAGACACTGCGGCCATGGAGCTGGATCTTGTGCAGGTCATCTACCACCTGCGGCGTCGCCGGCACGCCGAACGTGTCGATCACCACGCGCTGACCGTCGACCACCTCGGCGAACGCCAGAAAATCGCTGGTCTTCCCGCCCGTGCACGAGCCGAGATAGGCGCGATCCAGGCGGATGCCGCCCAAGGTCTTGGCCAAGGCGCGATTGCCCGGGTCCGGGTGCATCGCAACCGTCGGCTCCAGGGTCGAAAGATCGAAGGCGCGGTCGTAAACAAAGTTCTGTTCCCGGTCTGCCTCCACCGGCGTGTAATCGGCCCGGGTGCCGTTCGCCGCCAGGCGCGGGTTGACGTAATCGAAGGTCTTTTGGTCCGCCGCGAAGATGCCGTTTTTGCCGCCGGCCTCGATCGCCATGTTCGCGATCGTCATGCGGTCGTCCATGCTCAAGCCGCTGGCCCCGGGACCGTCCCACTGCATGGCGCGGTACGTAGCGCCGTCAAAGCCGATCTCGCCGATGACATGGAGGATGACGTCCTTGGCCATGACGCCGCGCTGCAACGCGCCGTCCAGGTAGAACCGCATCGTTTCCGGCACCTTGATGAGCAACTTGCCAGTGCCGAGGATGAAGCCGGCATCCGTGTTGCCGATGCCCGTGGCAAACTCGCCGAAAGCGCCCGCCATACAGGTATGCGAATCCGTGCCGAACAAGACCTCGCCCGGCCGGGCGTGCCCTTTTTCCGGGAGCGCCGTGTGGCAAACCCCGGCGAAACTGTTGCCGTACTGGCGCTTGAGCTGTCCGCGGGCAGCATCGAATTTCCAGGCGCTTTGTGCGTCATCGATGACGTCGTAGAAGTAGGGCAAGCCTTGCTCCCGCACGAACTCACGCAGCGTGTCGACGTTGCGGTTCGAGAGGCTGTCGGCCGTGAAAATGTAGTGGTCTGGGATGATCACGATTTTGCGCGGATCCCAGACCTTGGCGTCGCGTCCAAACTCCCGATGAAAAACGCCGATCGTGCCCGGTCCGCACACGTCGTGGGTTAACAGCACATCCGTTTCGACCCAGAGATTATCCCCGGGTTTGACGCTGGCTTTGCCGCTGGCGCGCGCCAGGATTTTTTCGGTTAATGTCATCTCAGGGGCGGGATGGAATTATGGCATGCGCTACCGGCAGGCCGCAAACGGGAAATTGCGGGCGCACGCTGGGCCATGGGCAATCTACCCCAGGCGTACTGGCGTATCGCATGCTATGACTGGCTAGGACAATGAATCGACACGAGCACATAAAAGAAGGTTTGCCATTTACAACCACAACCGGAGGTTTTCCACCGCAGGCTGATTTTGGGGAGCGTCCAGAGCCGGCGAGCGCGGTTTTTTCTGTCCCGCAACGGGGTCCGGCAAATCATTTAACTGTCGGTCAACCCTGTGCTAACAATCACGACACATGACACTTGGAGATCGGCTTAAGGCCTTGCGCAGGGAACTCGGGCTTTCTCAGGAAGCTCTCGGAGCGCAGGGATTTGTATCAACCCCGGGCTGGATTAAGATCGAGAACGGCCAGCGGCAGGCGAGCGAGAAGCTCCTGGACAAACTCACGCGCTGGCTGGTCGAGGACCGTTACATGCGCGCCGGGGCTGCCTCAGCCTTGCGGGAAGAATTGCTGACTCTGAAGTACCTCGGGAGCCGCTCGCTCTTTGTGCGGGAGATGGCGAAGACCCATGCCAAGCCTGCCCGATGGCGGCGCGGTGCTGTTGGCGGCGGAAGAGCCCGGCCGTTACAAGGAAAAGCCCAAGCGCGGCCGTCCGCGCTTGCACCCGAAGTAGGAGGCTCACCCCGCCGCGGGCAGGGTCCGGCTGGTTTAGAGACTCAGGAGTTTCCGGGCCGTGTCGATCGCGGCGGCAGGAGATTCACAGGGCCGCCCGTGCCGGAAGACGCGTAGTCTATACAGGCGTATGCTGTCGCGACTCTCTACCCTGCTCGCCACTTGGCCGTTGGTCCGGCAAATCCGCGGCCGCTTGGACGGGACCGGGCTGGAGTCGATGTCGGCCCACACGCACGCGGCGCGCGCCCGGATCGAAGGCGCGGAGGTTTCCCGTTCCATCTGTCCGTACTGCGCCGTGGGCTGCGGGCAGCTCGTTTACCACCAGGACGGCAAGCTGCTTTCCATCGAAGGCGATCCGGACAGCCCCATTAGCCAGGGTAATCTTTGTCCGAAAGGCGCGGCTTCGTACCAGTTGGTCACCCAGCCGGACCGGGTGACGAAGGTCCGGTACCGCGCGCCCCATACCCGGGAGTGGACCGACTTGGATCTGGACACGGCGATGGACATGATCGCCGACCGCGTCTGGGAGTCGCGCCGGCGCGGCTGGATCAAAAATTATGATTCGGGGAACACGGTGAACTACACGGAGAACATCGCCCACCTGGGCGGCGCGACGCTGGACAACGAGGAGAACTACCTCATCAAGAAGCTGTTCACCGGCGGGCTCGGCATGGTGTGCGTGTCGAATCAGGCCCGAATATGACACTCCAGTACGGTGCCCGGTCTGGGTACCTCCTTTGGGCGTGGCGGGGCGACGACGGCGCTGCAAGATCTGGCGAACGCGGATTGCATCCTGATTGAAGGATCGTCCATGGCGGAAGCGCACCCGGTAGGTTTTCGCTGGGTGATGAAGGCCAAGGAGCGCGGCGCCACCATTATCCACGTCGACCCGCGTTTCTCGCGCACCAGCGCCATGGCGGATCTTTGGGTGCCGATCCGGTCCGGGACCGATATCGCGTTTCTCGGCGGCTTGGTGCGGCACGTGATCGAGACGGAAAAATACTTCCGGGAATACGTCACCCATTACACCAACGCCGGCGTCATCCTGCGGGACGGCTTCATCGATCCCAATGACCACGGCGGCTTTTTCTCCGGCTGGGACGAGCAGCAGCAGAGCTACGACGAGCAAACCTGGAAATACGAGAGCGACGAGGGCGGGAGCAACCCGCGCCGCGACCTGACGCTGCAACACCCGCGCTGCGTTTTCCAGACCCTGCGCCGGCACTTTGCCCGTTACACCCCGGCGATGGTGCAGGAAGTCTGCGGCATCACACCCGCGCTGTTCCACAAAGTGGCCGAGGCGCTCACCTCAGCCTCGGGGCCGGAAAAAACGGCGGCGTTTTGTTACGCGGTCGGTTTTACCCATCAGTCGAAGGGCGTCCAGATCATCCGCGCGGCCAGCATCTTGCAGCTCCTGCTGGGGAACATGGGGCGGCCGGGCGGCGGGATCCTGGCCTTGCGCGGACATGCCTCGATCCAGGGGTCGACGGACATCCCGACCCTCTACGATATCCTGCCCGGCTATCTCTCCATGCCCCGGGCCGCGCAAGACGAAGACGACCTGGCGGGCTACTGCAAGGTTTATGCGCAGCCGACCGGTCTCTGGCACGAGACGCCGAAATATATCGTCAGCTTGCTCAAGGCCTACTATGGCAAGAACGCGACCAAGCAGAACGATTTCGGTTACGGTTTCCTGCCCAAGCTCACCGGCGATCACTCCCATTTTCCGTTTACCGTCAACATGGTGGACGGCAACGTCGAGGGCATGTTCGTGATGGGCCAAAATCCAGCGGCCGGCTCGCAGAACGCCGGCCTGCAACGCCGCGAGCTCGCGAAATTGCGCTGGCTGGTCGTGCGTCATCTGGTGGAGACCGAGACGGCTTCCTTTTGGTACCAATCGCCCGAAGTCGATCGCGGGGAACTCAAAACCGAGGAAATTGGCACCGAGATTTTCTTCCTGCCAGCCGCTTCGCACGTGGAAAAGGAGGGCGCGTTCACCAACAC
>CAXUFU010000260.1:0-3321 GCA_964250275.1 uncultured Chthoniobacterales bacterium
TTCGGAGCCGGTGCGCGAGACGATCGCGCGCGCCACCAAATCCCAGGCGCGCGAGTTGGCCGTTTGCGGGTTGATGAACGTGCAGTTCGCGGTCAAGGACGAGCAAGTCTACGTGCTCGAGGTCAACCCGCGCGCTTCGCGGACCATCCCGTTCGTGAGCAAAGCCATCGGCGTTCCGCTGGCAAAACTCGCGGCCAAGGTCATGGCCGGGCGCAAGCTGGCCGATCTCGGCTTTACGACCGAGATCACGCCGCCGACATCACCCTCGGCCCCGAGATGAAGTCGACCGGCGAAGTCATGGGCATCGACGACGACCTGGGCATGGCCTACGCCAAGTCGCAGATGGCGGCCGGCTCACCGCTGCCTTTGGGCGGCAACTTGTTCATCAGCGTCAAAGACGCGGACAAACCGCAGGCGGTGAAGTTGGCCAAGGAGTTCGTCGACCTGGGCTTTCACCTTTACGCCACCGGCGGCACAGCGGCGGCGCTCGCGGCGGAAAACGTCCCGGTGAAGAAGCTTTTCAAGCTGACGGAGGGCCGCCCGCACGTCCTGGACATGATCAAGAACGGCGAGATCGCGTTCATCGTGAACACGCCCAGCGGAAAAATCCCGCGCCAGGACGAGGTCCGCATTCGTGGCGCTGCCGTGGCCTACCGCGTGCCGATCATGACGACTTTGAGCGCCGCCGCCGCCAGCGTGAACGGCATCCGTTCGCTCCAGGCGAAGGGCATGAACGTGCGGGCCTTGCAGGAATACCATCCGACGCGCCAAGTCCGCTAAATGATTCTCTTCTACGTGCGTCCTGACGATGAACGCTGAATTTGCCGATCTCTTCAAACTTGCCCGCGCCGAACAGCGTCGGTTGGTCGAAGACCTCTGGGATAGTATCGCGGCGGAGAACGTGGTGATGCCAGTGTCCGAAGAAAAGCGCGCCGAGCTTCGCCGCCGCAAGGAACGTTTCCTTCAGGACGCCACGTCCGGCCGGACGTGGGAGCAAGTGAAGGAACGGGCTCGGTCGCAGCATGATTGAACGCGTAACGTTCACGCCGGAGGCCGACGAAGACGTTGCGAACGCCTCGAATAGGCTACGCCCGAAGCAGGTTGTGGCTTCTTTGACAGCCCGCCAGCGAAATCTTGAATGCCGTTCCCGCAACGGCCATGTTCCACGCCGTCATGGCTCGCACCTATACGCTGCACCGTCCCGCCTTCGTGGCGCCGGTGGGCGCGAGCATCGACTACGCCAAGGAACTCAATCCGCAGCAGTGCGAGGCCGTCATGGCCGGGCCGGGGCCGATGCTCGTCATCGCGGGCGCGGGTAGCGGCAAGACGCGTACCCTCACCTATCGCGTGGCGTACCTGCTGGCCAATGGCGTCGACCCCGCCAATATTCTCCTGCTCACCTTCACCAACAAAGCCGCGCGCGAAATGCTCGAGCGCGTTTCCTTGCTCGTGCCGGAAAGCACCGGCGGCATCTGGGGCGGCACCTTCCACTCGATCGGGAACAAAATCCTGCGGCGGCATTCGGAGGCCATCGGGTTCCGGCGCGGGTTTTCCATCATGGACCGGGAAGACCAGGACGACCTCATCAAGACCGTCATCACCGGCGCCGGCATCAACCCGAAAGAAAAGCGGTTCCCGAAAGCCGAGGTCGTTGCCGACATCTTCAGCATGGCGATCAACACCAACCGCTCCACCGAACAGGTCGTCGCCGAGAAGTACCCGTACTTCCTGCCGCTGGCCGGGGAAATAAAGGACGTCCACCAGCGGTACGAGGCCAAGAAAAAGGCCACGAACACGATGGACTTCGACGATCTGCTCGAAAAAACCGTCCGCCTCCTGCGCGAGCACGACGATGTCGCCGCCATCTACCAACGCCAGTTCGAGTTCGTGCTCGTGGACGAATACCAGGACACCAACCACATCCAGGCGGAGTTCGTCGATCTGCTCGCCGCTCAGCACCAGAACATCATGGTGGTCGGCGACGACGCCCAATCGATTTATTCGTGGCGCGGCGCGGATTGCCAGAACATCCTGCAGTTCCCACAGCGGTATCCGCAGGCCCGCACGTACAAGATCGAGACGAACTACCGCAGCGTGCCGGAGATTCTAGAGGTGGCCAACGCCGCCATCGCCGCCAACGTACAGCAGTTCCCCAAACATCTGCACGCCGCGCGCGAGGGCCGGGCGGCCAAGCCGGCCGTCATCGAGCTCAACGACAGCAACCAGCAGGCGCTTTTCGTCACCCAGCGCATTCTGGAACTGCGGGACGAAGGCACGGAGCTCAACGAGATCGCCGTGCTGTACCGGGCGCATTTTCACGCCATGGAACTGCAATTGGAGCTTACCCGGCACGGGGTACCCTTTCAAATCACCAGCGGCCTGCGTTTCTTCGAGCAGGCGCACATCAAGGACGTGGCGTCGTTCTTGAAGTTCGGCGCCAACCATCGGGATGAAGTGGCTTTTAAACGCATCGTGCGACTGCTGCCGGGGATCGGCGGCGTGGCCGCGGACAAGCTGTGGGCCGAGTTTGACCGGGCGCTGGCGGGCCGGGAGGCGGTGGATTCGTTCGCGGACGCTTTTGCCCAGGCGCGGGTTGGCGCGAAGAGCGAGAAAATGTGGCGGCAGTTCGTGCATACGCTCGAAGAGATCGCACCGGGCGGCAAGCTGATCGCGCCGGCCGGGGCGATCGAGAGCGTGATCGAAGCGGTGTACGAGGATTACGCGAAGGCGAAGTTCCCGAACTACGAAGCGCGCCGGGAAGACTTGAATGTCCTGGCCAATTACGCCCGCCAATACAGCGATCCGGCGGAGTTTCTCTCGCAACTCGCGCTGGTAACCTCACTGGAAACGCAGGCAGAGGTGGCCACGAACGAGGCAGCTGATAAAGAGCAGGTGACGCTCTCGAGCGTGCACCAGGCTAAGGGCCTGGAGTGGAAGGTGGTCTTCATCATTCACCTGACGGAAGGTTCGTTCCCGAGCAGCCGGTCGTTGGAGTCGGTGCCCGCGATGGAAGAAGAGCGCCGTTTGTTTTACGTGGCGGTGACCCGGGCGCGGGATGAGTTGTACCTGAGCCATCCCTACATGCGGCTGAACGCGGGTTACGGCGATATGTTCCAGCGGCCATCCCGTTTCTTGAGCGAAGTGCCAGCCAGCTTGGTGGAGAAGTGGGAGATCGAACGCGGCTACTAGGAAGTTTGCCACTTCGACCCGGCGCAGCCGTATACCCCAAGGTAGGAATGGCTCTCCGAGCCGGTCTCTTGCTGGCTGGGAAAGTTCCGGTTGTAGGGCGGGCGCTCCGCCTGCCGGGGACAGCGCCATCCC
>CAXUFU010000260.1:3331-4810 GCA_964250275.1 uncultured Chthoniobacterales bacterium
GGGGGGGGGGGGGCGGCCGCCCGGCCCCGCCCCCCCCCCCCCCCCCCCCCGCCCCCCCCCCCCCCCGCCCTACAAATCGGAGGCCGCCTCAGTAAAGGGCCAGTGGCTACAGATTCCCTTCCTCTGCTCTAGCTCGGTGCGACCCGAGTACCAGCCACGGTTGCCAGACAGTCAGGGACCGGCTCGGAGAGCCATCCCTACCTTGGGGTAGGAAGCCGCTGCGCGGTCGCCCTACAACGAAGAACCATCCGGCTCGGCCATGGTGGCAATCTCGTCGTATCGTTTAAGTCGGTAAACAGCCATCGAGAGCAGCCAACAACCGGCAAAAATCCCGATGATCAAGTAACCCAGCGCGCCGAAGTTATCGTTGAGAGCGTGGATTTTCTGCCAGAACCCGCCGGCGAGATTAAAATGATCGGCAATCAGGCCGAAGGACTCGATGCCGCCGATCAGCAGCGCCACCAAAACCGACACCGCCGTGATCGTCATATTATAGAACAGCTTGCGCATCGGGTTCAGGAAGGCCCACCCATAAGCGCCGAGCATGAGGATGCCGTCAGTCGTATCCACCAGGCACATCCCGGCCGTAAATAAGGCGGGAAAGACGAGCACCGCCCAAATCGACAACCCCTTGGACGCTTCCGTCGCGGAAATCCCCAACAGGGCCACCTCGGTGGCAGTATCAAAGCCCAGGCCGAACAGAAACCCCAGCGGATACATGTGCCAGCTCTGGCGGATGACCCCAAAGAGGGGCCGGAAAACGCGCGCTAGCAGACCGCCGCGCGCCATGATCATGTCCAGATCTTCTTCCGAATAGCGGCCGCCGCGCCGCACGCGCCGGAAGGTGCGGTAGGTGCCCACCAGGATGACGACGTTCATGACCGCGATCAACACCAGGAAAAACGCGGAGACCGAGGTGCCGATTATCCCGCCGATCTCCTTGTAAGCCTCCAGGCGGCTTTGCAGCGCACTTGCTGTCATGGCCACGGCCGCGGACGCCAGGAACACGACCGTCGAATGCCCGAGCGAGAAAAATGTGCCCACGGCGACAGGGCGTTTGCCCTCCTGCATGAGTTTGCGAATGACGTTGTCGATCGCGGCGATATGGTCGGCGTCCACGGCGTGCCGCAGACCGAACCCGTAGGCAAGCAAGGCGGTACCCAGCAGCACCGGATGCTGATGAAACGCGACAAACGCCCAAACCCACGCGCCCAGATTGGCCGCCGCCAGCGCCGCATAGATGCCGCTCACCGCCGTGCAGACGCTCAAATCGCGCCGGCCCTTGGTCCCGAAGATGTTCTTGTAGAGGGTCTGCATAGCGGAGCGGAGGTCTTCAGACGCGCGGGTGTGACGAACGGCCAGACGGTAATACTCAAACCGGCCTTTCGGTGCAACTCGAACGCTTGAGCTTGTGCTCGCGCACCGGCATAAGTTTTGCCTTGTCAGAGTCGTGAATTAAGGCAGCGCCGTTTTCAACCC
>CAXUFU010000261.1:0-4784 GCA_964250275.1 uncultured Chthoniobacterales bacterium
TCGACCAGCGTCACCGTCGAATGCACCCCGGCCGCAGACGGCGGCGGCAGCCGCGCATTGGCGCAGAGCCAATCGAAAAAGGCGCGGTCGATGCCCGCCAGAGGCCCGGGCCGCCGGCTCTCCCGCGCCAGGAAAAGTCCCGCCAGGCAAACCAGCAGCAGAAACCAGGGCGCGGAACGGGTCACGGGGCGATTTGAAGCAACGGACAACGCTGGGTTGAGACGCTCAGGCTCGTCAGGCGAACGCTTCGCCGGTCGGTCACCGCGCTACGCCCTGCCGGCAAAGCGCTCGCCCGACAAATCGGCCGCCAAAAACCCGCCAGCCGCGTTTGGATACGCTCACACTTCCAGCAGCATCCGGCTGGGATCTTCAACGCAATCCTTGATCCGCACCAGCGCCGTGACCGCCTCCTTGCCGTCGACCACGCGATGGTCGTAGCTCAAGGCCAGATACATCATCGGCCGGATGACGACTTCCCCATTCACCGCCACCGGCCGCTGCACGATGTTGTGCATGCCCAGGATGCCGCTTTGGGGCGGGTTGAGGATCGGCGTGCTCAAGAGCGAGCCGTACGTGCCGCCATTGGAAACCGTGAATACGCCGCCGGTCAGGTCGTCGATGCCGATCTTGCCCTCGCGCGCCTTGGCCGCGTACGCGCCGAGGTCTTTTTCTATTTGCGCGAAACTTTTCTGGTCGGCATCGCGCACCACCGGCACGATCAGCCCTTTGTCGGTGCCGACCGCAACGCCGATGTCGTAATAATGATTTTGGACGAACTCGTCGCCGTCCAACTGGCCATTGAGCGCGGGCACGGCGCGCAACGCCTCGACCACCGCTTTGATGAAGAAGGACATGAAGCCCAGCTTGACGCCGTGCTTCTTGGTAAACGCATCCTGCATTTTCGTGCGCAACGCCATGACGCCGCTCATATCGCACTCGTTGACGGTGGTCAGGATCGCGGCGGTCTGTTGCGCCATGACCAACTGAGCGGCGATCTTGCGGCGCAGCGGGCTGAGTTTGCGGCGGCTGGTGCGCTCGGCCCGTTTAGTGGCGGCGGCCGGCGCGGGCGCCGCGGGTTCCGTGGGCGCAGGAGTGGGCGTGGGCGTGGGCGTTGCTGGCGCTGACTTGGCGGCGCGGCTTTCCAGTTGATCGACGACATCGCCCTTGGTGAGCCGGCCCCCTTTGCCGCTGCCGGTCAGGCCGGCGGTGGCCAGGTGTTCTTCCTCGGCCAGGCGGCGGACCGCGGGCGAGAGCGGGGGTTGGCCGTCGGCCAGATTCTTGGCCGTGGCTTCGGCGGTGGGCATTGGCGACGCCTCGGGCGCAGGCGCCAGTTTATCCGGCGCGGGGATACTCGGCACAGACCCCGGCGCAACCTCCTCGCCTTCCTCGATTAACGCAACGGTTTCGCCGACTTTGACTTCCTCGCCTTCCTTGACCTGAATGATGAGCCGCCCAGCCGCGGTGGCGCCAATTTCGGTGGACACTTTGTCGGTTTCCAGAGTGAGAACCGGTTCGTTGGCTTTAACGTAATCGCCGTCGTGCTTGAGCCAGGCCGCGATCACGCCGCTCGTGATGGACTCGCCGATGCTGGGGATCTTGACTTCAGTGTTCATGGGATGGATGGCTACGCGCCAAAATAGCGTAGTTTTGCAGGAGCGGGAGGAGAAAACTGCTCGTAACCGCGAGGGTAGGAATGGCTCTCCCAAGCCGGTCGCTGGCTGTCTGGCAACCTTGCCAAGAAAACGGGTTCCCCCCGAGTAAACAGACGCCCACCAGACAGTCAGGGACTGGCTCGGGAGAGCCGTCCTTACCCTTGATTTACGAGCCGAACGCCTGCGCCACCAGCTCGCGCTGCTCGCGGTCATGCACGCTTTTCGCGCCGACGGCGGGACTGGCACTGGCGTTGCGGCCTGCGTAAGCGATTGGCTCACCCAGCAGATCCGCCAACTGCGGCGCGATGAACGTCCATGCGCCCATGTTCTGCGACTCCTCCTGGCACCAGATCCAGCGTTCCGCTTGGCCGTAGGGCGCCACCACTGCTTTGAGCTTCTCCGTGTGCAGCGGATAGAGCTGCTCGATGCGGATCAAAGCCACGTCCTCCGCTTGGCGCGCCGTCCGCTCCTTGAGCAAATCGTAATACACCTTGCCCGTGCAAAAAATCACGCGCTTGGCTTGGGCAGCGCCAATTGCAGCCGGCGTTTCCAGGATCTCCTCGAAGTGCGCTTGCGTGAAATCGTCGTTGTAGGAAACCGCCGCTTCGGCGCGCAAGAGGCTCTTGGGCGTCATCAAGACGAGCGGCTTGAGGAACGGGCGGCTGATCTGCCGGCGCAGGACGTGGAAATATTGCGCGGGCGTCGTCAGGTTGCAGACCTGGATGTTATCCTCGGCGCAGGATTGCAAAAAGCGCTCCAAGCGGCCGCTGGAATGCTCCGGCCCCATGCCTTCATACCCGTGCGGCAGGAGCAAAACGATGCCGCTGGGACGCTGCCATTTGCTTTCGGCCGAAACGATGAACTGATCGATGATGACCTGGGCGCCGTTGACGAAATCGCCGAACTGCGCCTCCCACAGGCACAACATTTCCGGGTAATCGAGCGAATACCCGTAGTCGAAACCCAGCACGGCGGCCTCGGAAAGCGGGCTGTTGTAGACGCAGAACCGCGCCTGATCGCGCGCCAGGTTGTTGAGCGGCAGATAGCGCTCGCGCGTTTCCGCATCGTAAAACACGCTCTGACGCTGGCTGAACGTCCCGCGCCGGCTGTCCTGGCCGCTGAGCCGGACCGGCTTGCCGTCGAGCAATAGCGAACCGATCGCCAGCGTCTCCGCAAACGACCAATCGTACGGGCCGCCGCTTTCAAAAACCTTCAAACGGCGGTCGAGCAGATTGCGTTTGAGCTTGGGCAGCACGCGGATGTTCTCCGGCACGTGCGTGACGGCGCGGGCCACCTTTTCCAGTGTCTCGAGCGTGATGGCCGTCTCCACCGGTGCATGCGAATACGGCGGCTGAAAGACCGCCGTCGACCCTTCGAAAGACTTGCGGGAGCGTTCGCCGGCCGTGCCCTCCTCTGCCGCGGCGGCCTTGACCTCCTGGAGTGCGGCTTCGCAGCCGTCCTCGTATTCTTTGAGCATGGACGCAGCCTCGTCTTTCGTCAGGCGCCCTGTCTCCTCGAGCCGGTTACGGTACAGCGTTGCCACCGAAAGCTGTTTCTCGATGCGTGCGTAGAGGTCCGGCTGCGTGAAATTCGGTTCGTCGCCCTCGTTGTGCCCGTAGCGGCGGTAGCAATACATGTCGACGATGACATCGCGCCCGAATTGCTGGCGAAAATCCACGGCCAATTCCGCCAGGAAGCACACCGCCTCCGGGTCGTCGCCGTTCACGTGAAAAACGGGGGCGTCGATCATCTTGGCGACGTCCGTGCAGTAGAGCGAGCTGCGGGCATCGGCCGGCAGCGTCGTGAAGCCGATCTGGTTGTTGATGATAAGATGGATCGTGCCGCCCGTGCTGTAGCCGGGGAGCTGCGACATGTTCAGCGTTTCCGCCACGATCCCCTGCCCGGCAAAAGCCGCGTCGCCATGGATCAGGATGGGGAGGACCATCTTGCGTTCCACGGTATCTTGGAGGATGCGCTGGCGGGCGCGCGCCTTGCCCAGCACCACGGGATCGACCGCTTCCAGATGGCTGGGGTTGGACGCCAGGCGCACGTTGATCTCCCGCCCGCCCGGCAACACGCGGGTGGATTCGTAGCCGAGGTGATATTTCACGTCGCCATCGCCACTGGCTAGGTTAGGCCGGTAGTTCTCCGAAAACTCGGTGAAAATCATTTGCAACGACTTCTTCATGAAGTTCGCCAGCACGTTCAGCCGCCCGCGATGGGCCATGCCCATCACCAACTCCCGCAGGCCGCTCGCCGCGGCACGGGCGAGTACCGTCTCCAGCAGCGGAATGAGCGTCTCACCGCCTTCGAGTGAAAAGCGCTTTTGGCCGACGTACCGGGTATGCAGGAAACGCTCGAAGGCTTCGGCGGTGAGCAAATTGCCGTATATCCGGCGCTGCTCCGACCGGCTGGGCGGCGGCATCTCGCGCCGCGCTTCCAACCGCTCGCGCACCCAGTTGCGGACCCGGGTGGATTCGATGTGCATGAACTCGGCTCCGATGCGCTGTGCATAGGTCGATTGCAAGGCCGCGATCATCTCGCGCAGGCGCATGGTCTTGCCGCCCATGAAGTAGCGCGAGGAGACGGATTCATCGAGCTCCGCCGGGGTGAAGCCGAGCGCTTCGAGCGTCAGGAGCGGTTGCTGTGGTTCCTTGGTGAAAAGCGGGTCCAGGTGCGCGAGCGTGTGGCCGAGACTCCGGTAAGCCTGGACCGCTTCGTCCACCCGCGCCTGCCGCGAGCTGGCCGCGGCGTCAGTTCCGGTTTGGGCCGGTTGGGCCGGAGCGGCACTGCCCGGGGTACGCGGGGGCAAGCTGGTGCCGAGGGCAAATCCCTCAAAAAAGGCAGCCCATTTTTCATCGACCGACGCCGGGTCGTGCTGCCATTTGGCGTAGTATTCGTCGAGGAGCGCGGCGTTCCAGTTATTGGCAAAAGAAGTTCTCATGGACAACAGGACGACTGAAAGGCGGGGGTGGCCCGAAGGTTCACGATCCGGGCGGATGGTGGGGGGATGGACCGGACGAAGAACGTTTCTCCGGAGCGGTCGCTGGTCATGGAGTCGTCGATTATTCGCGCAAAGCGCGGGAGAAGTGTAGAGGGGATCGCGGGGGGAATCAAGGGGCGCGGGGGGTA
>CAXUFU010000262.1:0-4770 GCA_964250275.1 uncultured Chthoniobacterales bacterium
GGGCACGACGGAGCGTGCCCGTCCAAGTATTTTGCAGGGGTGAGGGTTAATACGCGCGGCGAGCGCCGTTGCCCGGGGACGCGTGCCGGACAGCATGGGACCGGGCCGGAGGCCCATCCCTACCTGTTTTTGGAAGGAAAATCAGGGCATTCCCTGCTTCCCCCTCTCTCCCCCTTCCCGTAATGTCGCGCGCATGAAGATCCTTCTCGCCGCCAGTGATCTGACGCCGCTGATCTCCACGGATCCGCTGGTGCTTGCCGGGACCATCCCGAGCCTGCCCGTCGCTTTGCAACGCGCCGGACATGAGGTCAGCCTGGTCGGGCCGCTGGTGCCGGCCATCGCCGCCGTGCCCGAGCTGAAGATCAAGGCTACCGGCGTTAAAATCACCGTCCCGCTCGGCCCCGACCGCGTCACCGTGGAAGTGCGCGAGGCGCGCTCGCCCCAGGGCTTGCAACTGTTCCTGCTGCAAGAAGAAGCCACGTTTGCCCCATTGCCGGAGGTTGCCGGGAAAATGAGCGCCCGCGCCGCGGCGCTTTATTCCAAGCTCATCGTCGAGCTCGCCCGGCGGCTCAGCCCCGCACCGGATATCGTGCAAATCCAGGATTGGCCGGGTGCCCTGGCGCCGGTTTTCATGCAGTCGCAGCACCTGCCCTTCACCAGTATCCTGGCCATCGGCGATCCTTCCGCCCAGGGCAGTTTTTCGGTCGATGATTTCGGCCTGCTCAATCTCGGCTGGGAATATTTCCGACCCGGGACGACGGAGTTTTTCGGCCGTGTCAATTTCCTCAAGGGCGGCATCCTGCACGCCACCGCCATTGTGGCCGAAGGCGATCTCGAACGCGCCGCGCTGCAAACGCCCGAGCACGGCGGGGGGCTCGACGTGGTTTTCCGGGAAAACGCCGGGCGGCTGCACGGCATCCCGGCCGGCTTGGATGAACAAACCTGGAATCCGGCCAAGGACGGCCTGATCGCGCGCAAATACCGGCCCGCGCAACTGGCGGGCAAGGTGGTCTGCCGCAACGCCTTCCTCGCGCACGCCGGTCTCGCCAAAAACCCGCGCGGTCCGGTTTACCTGCTGGATGCCGGCGGCGCGCATGACACCACCTTTATCGATGGACTGGCGCTCAAACTGGACCAACTGCTCGAAGACGATCTGCGCCTGGTCGTCTTGGGCGAGTTTCCCCATGATACCACCGCGGCCGTTGCCTTCGACATCGCCGCGCGCCGGCACGCGGAGAAATTGAGCATCGTCCGCCAAGTGGATGACCGGACACTGCACGCGGCACTCTCCGGCAGCGATTATCAACTCTTCCTCGGACGCCGGCTCGGGCTGACCGCTTTATTATTGCGTAGCCTTAAATACGGCGCAGTGCCCATCCTGCCGGCTGGCCCGGGCCTGCGGCAGGTGATCCAGGATTACGATCCCAGCGCCGATGCCGGCTGCGGGCTGGTTTTTTACTCCGACCAGGACGCCGCGCTTTTCGACGTGCTCGCCCAGCGCGCGCCGTCGTTGCTGGAGTCCGAGGACCGTTGGGAGTCCCTCCGCCAGCACGCCATGATCCAGGCCGCGAAGTTCTCCTGGGCGCGCACCGCTGCCAGTTACGTGGCGCTCTACGGGCGCTTGGGGCATTGAAGTCAACTGTAGGGCGACCGCTTCGGTTGCCGGGCACAGCGCTGCGCCTGGCACGCGAACCCGCCAGCC
This sequence comes from uncultured Chthoniobacterales bacterium, assembly GCA_964250275.1. GTDB lineage: Bacteria > Verrucomicrobiota > Verrucomicrobiia > Chthoniobacterales > SZAS-18 > CAXUFU01. The sequence goes on from CAXUFU010000262.1 coordinate 1,703, forward strand.
GACAAAATCTTGTCTGCCCGGCTCCGAGCAGTCTTACGAGTTCCGGACGTCCTTATCGGGCTCCATCTCGTAGCTCAGCGCCATCTGCCCGGCAACGTTTGGTTCGACCACCTCTTTGACGAAAGCGCCGTAGACCAGATCCTGCTGGCCGATCGTCAGCTTCTCCATCGACTCGCAGTCCACCGCGAAAAAAAAGCCCCATTGGTTATCCGGCAGGATGCGCTTGCCGCACTTGATGGCGCGCACTTCGGCGATCTTCAGCAGCCGGATGCGCGTTTGCCGCATGACCCATTCGACACGCTCATCGTCAATTCCGGCCCGGAACTTACAAAGCACGATGTGATGAACCATGGTGCGCCAGGCGCAGCCCGCGCGCAGAGCCACCGGCTCCGCGGTCAGGTTACTTGTTCCACTGCAGGGCGCCCTTCTTCAGCGCGTAAACATAGCCGACCGAAAGGATCAAGACGAAGCTGAGCATACTCCAGCCGACACTCGCATCGTGCTTGATCATGTCCGCGTACACGAGCGCCCAGGGATACATAAAGACGATCTCGATATCGAACAAGATGAACAACATCGCCACCAGGTAGAACTTGACGCTGAACCGCGGCTGGGAACCCCCTTCGGCAACCATACCGCATTCGTACGCGGAATCCTTAACCGGCGAGCGACGGCCCACCTTCCCCATCAGCACGCTGGTAATCAGTGCACCAGCGGCAAATCCAACCGCCACAATGGCTTGCAGCAGGATCGGCAGGTAATCACGAATCATAGATCGGCCCAGGAGCGGTCAAGCGCTGCGGCTGGCTAGCGGATCGCTTCAGGCAACTAGCCAGCGACCGGCACGGGAGCCGCTTCGCCCGCAGCCACTGCCGCCACTGCCGCGACTCCGACCGGCGCGGTCGGAACGGTCGGCAACGCATTCGACAGAGACGCCAGGCCCTTGTACTTCTTGCCCGTCTTTTTGACCATGCCCCGGGAAACCAGGGTTTGCAGCTTCTCGTAGGCGCGCAGCCGGAGCATTTCCTCACCGCCACTGGCGGCATTGCGCGCGCGCAAACTCGCATGCACGAGATCGAACAACTCCTTGAATTCGTAGGAATTCTTCTGCATGAGGACGGCCACCAATTCCTCGGTAACGAGATCAGGTAACCGGCGCGAGAAGGCGTTTTTCTTAGTCATAGCCATAATGGTGGCATTGTTATACCACACTCTGAGGAACGGCGTACGTTATTTTTTCACCAACCGCAGCTTGACCTTACTCAAGTTGATGATTCTGACCGGTTTGCGGCGGGCACATCGCTTTACGGACCGGTCGCCGGCGTGGCACCGGGCGCGGGCGTGGCCGGAGTGCCGGCGTGGGGCAGCAGGCCGCCGAACCGGCTCTCCAAAAAGGGCATCGCGACAGCCACTGAGCCGCCGGCCAAAAGAGCGCTGCCCTGGAAAAAGGTCAACGAGCCGGTCGACTCGATGAGCTGTCCCTGTTTATCCAGAGTGGCAGACATAACCATCGGTGAGAGGTGCTTCGAGACGGCCTCCGCGGGAGGCAATTTGCTCAGATCAACGTAGTCGTTCGCTTGCGGGTAGAGGAAGGCTGCCCCCAGGAGCGCCGCCGGCTTGAAGACCCCGTAAACGCGCTCGAACAGCAGGCGCGTATCCACGTAGGAAAACGCCTGGGTCGGCTTTTCTACTTCCGCGACCGCCGACTTGTAGGCCGGGCCGCTGCTGAGGTTGGGAGCGGCGCCTTGTTCCCGGGCGGCGGCATCTTTTACGCTCGCGGGACTCAAGCCGATAATCACGTTTTTCGCCGTCACACCGATCGTCGGCCGGATCGCCGCGAAGTTCGGCAGCGAAAGCGTGTGCAGGGTCAGCGATCCCGCTTGTTGCCGCTCCCAGGTCCCCAGACCCGGGGAGATCGAGCTGATGGCTTCCACGAGCTTGGCGGCGTCACCCGGATTTTTTACCACCAGGCTACCGAGCACGGCGGGCTGCGCCTGATCGGCCGGCCAATCAAGCTGAAAGCCCCATTCGGACCCGAGCGCGGCGCGCACCGACTCGACGGTGACGCCCTTGGCCTGCAACTGCTGACCAATCATCTGCAGCAACAAACCCGGGTTCCCGAGAGGAGAATCTTGGCCCAAGTCAGGCAGATCGAAGCGATCCGGCAGGCGATAGAGGCCGGTATAGTAAAGCAGCGTATTGGCGGAAGTGAGGGCCAGCGAACTCATCTGTAGTTGGCCGAGTTCCTGCGACAGCCCCGGCGCCAGCGTATAAATGGTGTCGCGAAACCGGCCGTCTTCGATCTTGGTGGTGGCACCGATGGCGCGCCGTTGCTCCATTTCCTTCTTTGCTTCCTCGTTTACCGGCTGTCCGCTGGCCGCGGTCAGCGCCAGCAGCCGGCTCATAAAAGGCTGCACCCGGGCGAAAATCAGCGTTTCGGGCGCTTCGGGCAGCTTTGCGCTGACCGCCTGGAAATCGGCGTCCTTGGCCAAAGACGGCGCCCCGGCCGGCGTGCGGTGATCGACGCGGTCCAGCGTGGCTTTTAGAAGCTCGACGTCATTGGCCACGAAGTACCAGTTGTCGCGGTAGACGCTCGCCAGCGTGGTCCCATCGCCGCTCGCGAAGGTCTCGACCGGGTGGCCTTGATAGTTGACCAGGTCGGCTTTGCCGGCCGGGTACTTCTGCCGCCAGGCGTCCTTGGCCGGCCCGAGCAAACGATCGACCTCGCCGCTCGAGCCTTTGAACTGAAAACCGGCTATCAGATGGGGCTGATTGGTTTTATCGTCCAACGCCGTGACGGCGACGAACAGGTTCTTGGGCTCCAGCTTGGCGGCTTGCGCCAGCGAGTTGTCCCGCTCCTGGTCCGGCGGGATCTTTGACCGCGGCAAGGCCAGGAAGGCTTGCACATCCGGCTCCGCCCAAATTTTGTAGAGGTCGGTGGTCTTCCAATTGTCGGCGGTTTTCTCGGGGTCAGGGATGGCCAGCAAGAGCAAGGTGTCCTGGGGCAGGAAGCTGACCGCCGCCATCGCCTCACCGCCGCCGCGGCCGGCCCTGCGCGCGTAGTAAAC
>CAXUFU010000263.1:0-767 GCA_964250275.1 uncultured Chthoniobacterales bacterium
GCCCTGGCGCCCGCGGCCGCGCCTGCCGGGTCGGCCGTTCCGGTTTCCGCTTCCCCTGCGCCGGTGGCGCCGGGGCTCGCCGTCCCATCACCGGCGCCGACTGCGCCTGCGATCCTGAGCCCGGCCGCGCAAGCACCTCCCGTGCAGACCCCCACCATCCCGAATCCTGCCGCGGTGCCGACGAATGTCGTCCCGGTGGCCCCGCCGCTGGTACCGCCGAATCCAACGGCATCGCCGGCGCGTTAATGGTGAGCGGGGTGGCCACAACAGCCCGGTTCGCGCCCCTGGGAAATTTTCTGCGGCTGATCCTGGCGGCGGCTCTTTTGCCGTGGCTGGTGGCCGGTTGCGGCAAAGGGTTCTCGCGCGCAGACCTCACTTTTGCCAACGGCGCGGAACCCGAATCGCTCGATCCGGCGCTGCTCACCGGCCAGTTGGAGCAACGGCTGGCCTACGCCTTGTTCGAGGGGCTGACGACGTTTAACTCGGCCGGCGAACCGCAGCCGGGCGTGGCCGAACGCTGGGATATTTCCCCCGACGGCAGGGTTTACACCTTCCACCTCCGCGCCGCTGCCCGCTGGACGGATGGGGCGCACGTCTCGGCGCAAGATTTCGTGCAATCCTGGCAACGCGTGCTCCAGCCCGAGACCGCGGCGGAATACGCTTACCAGCTCTACTACCTGAAAAATGCCGAGCGCTTCAACGATCCGGCCGCGCATTTTACCGACTTCTCGCAAGTCGGCGTTCGTGCCCTGGATGACCGCACCTTG
>CAXUFU010000263.1:805-4748 GCA_964250275.1 uncultured Chthoniobacterales bacterium
CAACGCTGGGGCGATGCCTGGACCAAGGCCGAACATATTGTCACCAACGGCCCCTTCCGGCTGGAGGAATGGCGGCTCAACGATCACATCCGGCTGCGCAAAAACCCAACCTACTGGGGGCGGAGTTCCGTGCGGCTCAACACCATCGATGCGCTGCCGATCAACCAGGCCAATGTGGCGTTGAATTTCTTTGCCAGCGGCGCCTGCGACCTGATCCTCGACAAGGGGCTCACCCCCGTGATGCTCGTCGGGGATCTGCGCCGCAAGCCGTACTTCCACGCGGCGCCCTTCCTGGGCAATTTTTTCCTCCGCTTCAATTGCACGCGGCCGCCGTTCAACGATGCCCGCGTCCGCCAGGCGATCTCGCTGGTGATCGATAAGCAGCTCATCACCTCCAAGATCACCAAGGCCGGAGAGCTGCCCGCTTATTCCTTCGTCCCGCCGGGCACCGGCGGGTACCAGCCGCCCCGGCCCGGGCTGCCGTATGATCCGCTCCGCGCCCGCGCCCTACTGGCGGAGGCTGGCTATCCCGGCGGCGCGCATTTCCCGCCGGTGTCGTTTCTCTACAACGAAGGCGAGCTCAATCGCTACGTCGGCATCGAGCTGAAAAGCATGCTGGAACGCCAGCTCGGCGTCTCCATCTCGCTGCGTCCGCAGGAGAACAAGGTCTACCTCAACACCATGAGCCAGCTCGACTACGACATGGCCCGCTCGAGCTGGATCGGCGATTACGACGATCCAAACACGTTTCTGGACATGTTCGTCACCGGCGGCGGCAACAACCGCTGCGGCTTTTCGGATCCTGCCTACGACCGCCTGATTGCGGAGGCGGCGCGGGAACAGGATCAGGCCAAGCGTTTCGCCATCTTTGATCGCGCCGAACAAATCCTGGTCGCCGCGCAAACACCGATCTGCCCGCTCTACTACTACGTGGGCATCCAGCTCTACTGGCCAGATCATGTCGGCGGCTTGCAATCCAACCTGCTCGACGAGCACCCTTTGCGCGAGATGTACGTCAAGTGACACCCGGGGCGCGGCGGGCGTCCGAGCGAGCAGGCGGGCGCGCCACCGGCCAGGCAGTGCGCCCCTTTCCCGGCACGTGGAGTGCCTCCAGGACAAAGGTGGGGCATGTCTCTCGCTGAGAGAAGCCGCACGCGTTACACTCTCCTTCCCCTCCCGCATGGATTATCTGGTTTACCTTTGCTACCGGGCCTGCACGCTTCTGGTGGCGGCCCTGCCGTTGGCGCTGGCTTACCGGCTGGGGCAGGCGGCGGGCTGGCTGGGTTATGTGTGCTTGTGGCCTTATCGGCGCTTGGCGCTGGCCAATCTCACCATCGCCTTCGGCGGCGAGCTTTCGCCAGGGGAAATCCGCCGGCTGGCGCGCCGGCACTTCGTGCAACTGGGCGCGAACCTGTTTTCGGCGGTCAAAGCGTCGGACATCGGCCTCGAGCGCCTGCGCGAGATCGCGGCGGTGGAGGGAATGCCGATCCTGGAAGAGGCGTTCGCGCGCGGCCGGGGCGTTATCCTGGTCATCAGCCACATCGGGAATTGGGAACTGTTCGCCCAGCTTTGCCAGTACATGCCCGGGCACCGTTGGAGCACGGTTTATCAGCCGCTGGGCAACCGCTTCATTGAGGCGCACGTGCAACGCACCCGGACGCGCCACGGCGTGGTCTTGTTCAACCGCAAGAGCGGGTTCAATGGGCCGACCGCCTTCCTCAGGGCGGGCGGCGCCGTTGGCGTGCTGGTCGATCAACACGCGGGCGATGGCGGCGTGTGGTCGCCGTTTTTCGGCCGGCTCGCCTCGACCTCGAACCTGGCGGCGCTGCTCGCCTTGCGCACGGGCGCGGAGTTGGTGCCGCTGGCCGTGCACACGGTTGGGCCGGCGCGCTGGCGGGTCTTGATTTCGGCGCCGATCGCCCAGTCGGACGAATCCGGCGCGCCGTTACCCGTCAGCACGCTGACGGCCGGGATCAACCAGGTGCTGGAAAAACAGATCACCTTCGGCCCGGCCGACTGGTTCTGGGTTCATAACCGCTGGAAAACGCCGCGACCCAAAATGCTGCTGGCCACTTATCGCCGGGGGGTCGCGCTGCCCGCCGGTTTCCCGGAAAGCCAGCTCAAGCCGTTCCGCATTCTCGTTCGCTCGCCGAACTGGCTGGGCGACGCCGTCATGACGATCCCGGCCGTGCAGGCCATCGCGCGGGGGCGCCCGGACGCCCGCCTCACTGTCCTGACCCCCGCCAAGCTCGCCGGGCTGTGGGAGGAGGTGCCGGGCGTCAGCGAGGTGCTCGGCATCGAGCCGCGCCACGATGTCTTCGACGCGGCGAAGACCGTGCGAGCGGCGGGCCCATTCGATGCAGCCATCGTACTGCCGAACTCCTTGCGCACGGCTTTGGAGGTTTGGCTGGCGGGCGTCCCGCGACGGATCGGTTATGCCGGGCATCGCCGGCGATACCTCCTCAACCAGATTGTCCGCGAACCTCCGCCGCCCCCGCGCGGACGGCACAAGCCGCCTCATCAGTCGTTGCGCTATGTTCACCTGGCGACGGAGATCGGCGCGGTGGAGGTGGACGCATTTGGCCAGCCACCCGGGCCGGAACGCGCGCCAGTGCCGCGGGAACGCGGCGCGTGGGCGCGGGTCGGCATCTGCCCGGGAGCCGAATACGGGCCGACCAAGCGCTGGCTGCCGGAGCGCTTCGCCGAGGCCGCGCAACGGGTTGGACGCGAGCTGGGTTGCCAGTGGGTGCTTTTTGGTGTGGCCAAAGATCAAGAGCTGGGATCTGTCATCGAGGAGAGGCTGGGCAGCCAATGCGAGAACCTGATCGGAAAAACCACGCTCCCGGAGTTGATCGCGCAGTTGCGGCGCTGTGATCTCCTGCTCACAAACGACACGGGCACGATGCATCTGGCGGCGTGGCTGGGCGTGCCTGTGGTGGCGATCTTCGGCTCGACCGACGCCGATCTGACCGGCCCGCTGGCGCCGCCGGAACGCGTGCGCATCGTCCGGCGGCAGGTCGTGTGCAACCCGTGTTTCCTGGCCGAGTGCCCGCTGGATTTGCGCTGCCTGCGCACGATCGGCGCGGAGGAGGTCGGCGATGCCGTGCTCGGGTTGCTCGCCCGCAGCCGCGGCGGCCAGTGAACCACCGCAACCAAAAACGTATGCACGCTTTCATCACCGGAACGGATACGGGCGTCGGCAAGACGTTTGTCACCTCACTGCTGGTGCGCGGGCTGCGTGCGAAAGGCGTTGATGCCGTGGGGTTCAAGCCGATCTGCTGCGGGTCGCGCGACGACGCGGAGGAGCTGCGCCAGGCAAGCGACGGCGCGTTGACCTTGAACGAAGCCAATCCGGTCTGGCTGCGCACGCCCGCGGCTCCGTACGTCGCGGCCATAATCGAAGAGCGGATGATCGATCTCGCGCTGATCCGGCAGACCTACGAAACACTGCGGGCGCGGCATCAAGCCGTCCTGGTGGAGGGCGTGGGCGGCTGGTTGGTGCCGATTTTGCGTGATTACGCGGTCGCGGATCTGGCCATCGAGTTCGCGCTGCCGGTGATCGTGGTGGTCGCGAACCGGTTGGGCGCCCTCAATCATACCGCGCTGACGCTGGAGAGCCTGCGCCAACGCGGCGTTTCCTGTACGGGAGTGATCCTGAACCATTTGGCGCCACCGGTAGCTACAGACGAAGGAGTGGAGTCAGTTGCTCAAGCCACCAACCGAAGCGTGCTCGAAGAGTGGCTACAGGTGCCGATCCTGCACGAAATCGGGCGAGATCAGGCGTCTGTCACAGTGTAGCGTATTGTTCTGTTCCGATACACTGTGTCATCTTCTGAGACTAGGAGCCGGGGTTCATCCAGTACTCGCCCAGAGGTAAGGCGGTGTGGGCACATCGATTGCTAAAACCTCATCCGCCGGAACAGACCTCCATTATTTATGACGA
>CAXUFU010000264.1:0-4739 GCA_964250275.1 uncultured Chthoniobacterales bacterium
CCGGCGCCCCCCCCGCCGCGCGTCCCTCCCAACCCCCCCCCCCCCCCCCCCCCCCCCCCCCCCCGCTACAGCCGGAAACCTCACGAGAACGGCGAGCTGCCTAGTTTCCAAAGGAAGATTTTCGCTGCGGACGTTTTCGACGGTCATAGACCGCCGCTACAACAAGAAATCATCAGCGCGGTCCACGGCGCATTCATCGCTCGACACGGGCAGCCAATCTGCGCCTAATCCCCACACTGGCATGGATGAGTCCTTTACCGATATCCCTCACGATACCGCCCTCGCGCCGCCCGTGGGCGGCCGCCGTTATCTCCTGGCGGTCCGCTGCGCCTGGGCGATCGCGCTGCTGGCGATCTGTGTGCGGGTCGGCATCTCCCCCCATCGGCAGTCGGTTTACTCGGTGGATTACGTTACCGCCGGAGCGCATTGGCTTGAGGGCCGGGGGCTCTACACGGCCTCGCGTCACTTTGTTTATAGCCCCTTGGTCGCGGCGGCTTTTGCGCCGTTTGCGACGCTGCCGCTGCGCTTGAGCAACATCTTGTGGCGGCTTGTCTGCGCGGCAGCGCTGCTTTACACGGCCACGGCCTGGGTGCGCAGCGGCGTATCCGGCCTCGGCGATGTGCCCGCGCCGGGGAAGATGAGCCCGCCCGTCACGACGGCGCTCCTGCTCTTGCTGCCGCCGGCCGTGGGCAATCTGAACATCGGCCAGATCAATGTGCTGGTGCTCGCCGGGACGGCAGCCGGCGTTCTGGCGGTGCGGCGGCGGCACTGGAACGCGGCGGCGTTGCTCCTGGCCGCGACCGGGTTCATGAAGATCTATCCGCTGGCGGTCGGGCTGCTGCTGGCGCTGCTTTATCCGCGGCGTTTCGCGTGGCGATTGCTGCTCGCGCTGGCCGGCTTGTTCGCGCTCTCGCTGGTGCTCCAGCGGCCGGCTTATGCCTGGGATCAATACAGCGGGTGGGCGGCAGTCCTGCGCGGCGATGACCGTCTCGATATCGATTTGTATTCCACCTGGCGCGATTTTGGATTCTTGCTGCGGGCTTGCGGCATCCCCCTGCCGGACAAGGCTTACCGGGTAATGGAAGCCGCGGCCGGCGGTGGGCTGGCCATTTTTCTGTGGCTGGGCCAACGGCGTTGGGGATGGTCGGAAACACGGCTGCATGGCGGGGTTTTTTCACTCGGCTGCGCCTGGATGCTGCTTTTCGGGCCGGCGACGGAGGCGGCGACGTACGTCTTGCTCTCGCTGCCGCTCTGTGCGGCTCTGGTCGCCGCCTGGGCGCTGCCGCGGGCCGATGGCGACTCGTGGGGCAGCCGGTGGGTGGCCGGAACGATGGCGGCCTCTTATGTCTTGCTGCTGGTGGCGGAGCTGGCCAACTCGTGGGCGCACGCCGCGACGCACCATCTTTACATGCGCGCTTTGCAGCCGGTGGCGGCCCTGGTCTTCAGTGCGGGCGTGATCGGCTGGCTGATGCGTGCACCGGCGGCGCGCGGGCAGGAGCATGGGGATGCCGGCCGTTGAGATCATCGCCCATCGCGGGGCGTCCTACGACGCGCCGGAAAATACGTGTGCCGCGATCGCGCTCGCCTGGCAGCAGAACGCCGACGCGGTTGAAATCGACGTGCAACTCTCGCGCGACGGCGAGATCGTGGTCATCCATGATGAGAACACGCTGCGGACCACGGGTGTGGACCGGGAAGTCGCCGGCCTAACCCTGGCGGAACTCAAAGGCCTGGATGCCGGCCGGTGGAAGGGCCGGCAATTTGCGGGTGAACGTATCCCGACGCTCGACGAAGTCTTGGCGCTGGTGCCGGCGGGTAAGCGTCTCTTAATCGAACTGAAGAGCGCCGGCAATGGTCTTGCTCCTCACGGGATTCTAACTCCTTTGGCAGCTTTGTTGGCCAGGCCGGATGTCGTGCCGGCTCAGTTGAGCCTGATCGGCTTTGACTATCGCTTGATGGTGGCTGCCAAGCAGTTGCTCCCCCAGCTTGAGGCGCTTTGGTTACGCGGTGACAAGGATTTGCCGCAGCACGCCGACATGCCTGCGTTGATCGACGACTCGGTCGCTCTCTGCCACCAGGCGAAGCTAGATGGACTGGACCTAGCCAAGTCGTGGCTCACCGAGGAAAGCTGTGGCCGCCGCGTGCGGGCAGCGGGGCTTAAACTTGGCGTTTATACCGTCAATGACTTGGCGTCTGCCATCCGGGCGGCACAAGCGGGAGTGGATTTCATCACGACAGACCGTCCGGGATGGTTGCGGGAACGGCTGATGAGAGTAGACGACCGTTTCGCCGTGGTTCAATGCCGGCTGTAGGGCGACCCGTGCGCGCACTTTTGCCGCCGTTGTACCGGGCCATTTGCTCGATGTGCGAACACGAAAAATAGATCGCGCCATCCGGGCCTTGCGCGAAGGAGTCGGGCCACTCGATGCGCGGGTCGGCCGCGACCATCTCCACTTTGCCGTTCGGTACCTTCCGCCGCTGGATAGCGTCAGAACGGAGGTCGCTCAAGTAAAGGTAGCCGTCCTTGGCCATCCAGAGGCCGTCCATCGGAAAGCTCTCGCCCACCGTTTCCACGGCCTTGCTCAAGTCGTTTTTGCTCAGGCTCTCGTCGCGCAGCTTGGCGGTAGCGATGCGGTAGAGCTTGGCGCTCAAGATGGGCTGGTAGTAGAGGTACTCGTTGTCAGGCGAGAGAGCCAGCGAATCGGCATTGAAGGCGGGCTTCTCTTTCTCCGCCGTCATGACTTCCTTGCCGTCGATGGTCAGGTCGACGTTTTTGTCCGCCAAGGTAGATTGATCTTCGACCAAAAGGCGCCGGCTTTTACCCGACTTCAGATCGACCACGATAATCGAGCCGATGCCGCTTTCCGTTAGATAGGCGATCTGCCGGCCCGTATCGACCCGGACGTCGTTGAGATAGCTCTTGGCGGGGCAGATGTCCGTGCCGAAGGGAAGGGTCTGCGTGGCCTTCCTGGTGGTTAGATCAAACTTCACGAGCTTGGGTCCGCCGGCGAGAGTACCAGTCATCCCTGGGTTACCCGTATCGAGCACCCAAAGCGCGCCTGTATCGTCTACCGTGACGCTTTGCACGCAGACCCACTTGCCGGCGACGTCTGGGTCCTTGTCTTTCCAGGAGTTCCACTGCTCGTCAGGAAAGGGCGCCAGGCTGCTGTCCGGGCCGACTTCGGCGACGGCGTATTTGTAGTCGTTTGTCCAGCGGGGAAAACACGCGTATAGCTGCCCGGTGGTCGAGACGGCGATGCCGGTGGCTTGATAGTCTGGAAAGTGGGCTACCTCGGTGATGGGATGGCCTTGGATCTTCGCAGCCGCGGGAGCCGGCGATTCTTGGGCGTGCAGCGGAAGCGAGGCCGTGGCGAGGCTGAAAAAGAGGACGGGGATTGTCGTGCGGTTCATCGGGACAAATTCGTCCGCGGCGTGAAGAGTGGTTTCAACTTCTTGTGGGGACCCCGCCCTCACTCACGGTTGACCACGAACATCGTTCTTGTGCTCTGGCCCAAAAACGCTACAACACAAGAGATGTAATCAGGAACAAACGGCCGGATCACTTGTGAGCTACAGCCGTGAACGTTCATTCAGCACCTTTCCTCCCTATGCGGAAAATCTGCTCCTTATTTGGTCTGTTGCTGATTGCCCACGCCGCTCTTGGCGACCAACTCGTGCCCAGCAGTCTCGACGCCAAGTCGAGTGAAGTGAGGGAGAAGGCTTTTACTCCTTGGGGCGACGAAGAACAAACCGGCACCGTCTGGCGGGAACTTTCTCCCACCCACATCCCGGTCTACGGCGAGCATCGGCTCGATGGATGCAAACGCGGCATTTACATTCTGAATCCGGGTACCGCTTACTGGAGTTTGGATGGAATGACTGAAGCAGGCTTGTGGAACACTGAGCGCGAAAAGCTGAAGATTGGCGACGAACTTGTTAGCGCGGGAAGTTACCAGGACGAGGATGGAGCAACAAAGTATTGGGCTTTGTGGGCGCCAAGAAGCAAAGCTTACCTCATCAAGGAGAAGATGGTGGCGCTTGGCATTACGCCAGCATCAGTGGACATCGACCAAGCGGCGAAAGACGAGGATAATCGTGGAACTCGTTTGGATGCTGCCACGCTTTACACATTTTCTGGGGAGATGGTGTTCCACGATAGTGGAGGCAACGTGAAGTACGAGCTGACGATTACCGACGGGCAAGTAAAAGGCTGGCAACATTGGCGCCACGATAAAAAACCGGTCGGGGAGATTGTCGGTGGCTGGTTTGATTTCGATCGCCATCGACTTAGCCTGCTGATCCAAGGAGCAAATCACGTTCAAGCGCAATGGCGTTCGCAGCTCCAGCAATTTAACTTCGACATCGGCAAGAGACAGGTCTTCCTCGATTACGAATTGTACGATTACGGTCGCAACGAAAGCTCGGTTGAAGGCCGGACACTCATCCTGGATAAACTCGACAGACTCGAGCATTTGGTGAAGTCCAACGAGGCAAGATAGGAAAAAGCGTCGCCGCCCGCGTAGCGGTTCCAAATAAAGGTAGGGGCGGGCTCTCCGAGCCGTCCCATTTGTCTCTGGATGGGAACGTGGCATTAACCCGGAGCGAGACTGCTCCGTCAGGCTTTGTACCCCGGGCGCGGCAGGCTGAACCGAGTTCGGCGCGGTTACCAGACAGTCAGGGACCGGGTCGGAGACCCCTCCCTCCCTTTATTTGGAAGCCGCTAGGCGGCGGCCATGGGC
>CAXUFU010000265.1:0-4737 GCA_964250275.1 uncultured Chthoniobacterales bacterium
GCCCGCGCGGGCAGGGGTGTCGCCGAAACGGCGCCCAGCCGCGCCAGCGGCCACCCCCGGCGCCCCCTCCGCGCAGGACTGGCTGGCGACCATCTTCTATCCGCAAAAGCGTATCGACGGCATGTTCCTGACCGATGCCAACGGCGAACTGCTCGCTTCCCTGCCCCACGATAGCGGCCACGAAGCCCGCCAATTCAGCGCCGAACCTTGGAAAGAAGCCACCGAACAGGACCGTGCCGGCTTCCACGTCTCGCCCATCTACCCGCGCGCGGCTGATAGCCGGCTGGTCACCAGCGTGGTGGTGGCCATTCGCAAGGGCGGGAACATCATCGGTTTTCTCGGCGCGGATATCCTCGTCGAACGGCTCGGGCGGCGGCTGCGCAGCATCGAAATGGTCAATAGCGCCGAGACCACCATCCAGATCATCGATCAAAACGGGATCCCGCTGTTTACGAACACGCTCGACCCGCAACCGGCGGGGGCCGCCCCTTTTGGCGCCGGTCTTCTGCGGGAGTTTCGGGAAAAGAAAAGCGGGGTGCACGAGGCCAATGGCCGCATTTACGTCTTTGCTCCCATCGACGCCACCGCCTGGATCGCCGTGCTCGAAAAGCCGGCTTTCACCGCGCACAAACCGGTCCACGATCTCTTGCGCCAGACGTTTTTGCTCGTTGGCTGGCTAGTCGTAGGCACCGCGATCACGGCCTATGTCCTCAGCCGCTTCTATCGCCGGCAACTGCAAAACAGCCTGCGCCTGGAACAGGGGCAAATTTTTAACGAGAAGATCCTGGCCAACATGCCGGTGGGCATCGCCCTGATCGATCCCGCGGGCGAACGCTTCTTGAATGTCAACGACGCGTTCATCGAGATCGCCCGGGCGTTGGGTGCCGTGGCGCCGGAGGAGGATCTGTCGCAGGCGCCCTTTAGCCGGGTGGGCCTGGCCAGCCCCGAGGCACTGGCGCGCGTGCTCCACTTCGGCGTGCCCTACCAGGCGGTCGAACAGCGCACGCCGACGGCGAGCGGCAAGCTGCGTTATCTCACCACTAACCTCCTGCGCTTGCAAGACAGCCACCAGCGCACGCTCGGGGTTCTCTGCCTGGTCGAGGATAGCACCGCCGCCGTGACGTTGCGCCAGGAGCTCATCAGCGCCAGTGCCGCCAAGGACCAGTTCCTGGCCCAGCTCAGCCACGAGCTGCGCAACCCGCTCTCGCCCGTCATCACCATGGTGGCCGAGCTCGAGGCGCTGGCCGAGGCGCAGCCCGCCGCGCGCGTGCCGCTCGAGATCATTCGCCGCAACGTCGAACTCGAGGCGCGTCTCATCGATGACCTGCTTGATGTCACCCGCATCAGCAGCGGCAAATTGCAGCTCAATCGGCAGCCGGTGGACGTGCATCGCATCCTGCGGCTGGCGCTCGAGATCTGTCAGCAGGAAATCGACGACAAGAAATTAGTCGTGCGCTTGGATCTTGCTGCCCGCGACCACTTTGCCTTCGCCGATCCGGCCCGGCTGCAGCAGGTGTACTGGAATTTGCTCAAAAACGCGGTCAAGTTTACGGCGCAAGGCCGCCAGATTACCGTCCGTTCGCTGAACATCCCGGTCGCCAGCGCGAAATCCGCCCAGACCAATGGTTCCAGTGCGACGGCGAACGGGTTCCACGCCGTGGCCGCGCCGGACGGCCACCCGGCCGGTTCGACGGTCCTTTCCGACGGAGAAAAAGGTGACATTTTGAGAATCGAAATCACAGACGAAGGCATCGGCATCGAGCCGCAGCATCTATCGCGGATTTTCAACGCGTTCGATCAGGGAGCGACCTCCATCACGCAGCGGTTCGGCGGCCTGGGCTTGGGCCTCGCCATTTCCAAAGCAATGGTCCAGGCGCACGGGGGGCGGTTGAGCGCGGCCAGCGGGGGCCTCGGCAAAGGCGCGACTTTCACGACCGACCTCGCCGTCTGCGCGGCGCCCGCCATGGCTCCAATCGGCGACGCCAGCCACGGCCCCGCGGATGCCGCCAGCAAATCGCCTGTAGCGTCGATTGCCCCCGCGCCTGCGGCTAGTGCGCCCGCTCCGTCCGGCAATGGGCACCGGGTGTTGCTGGTCGACGATCACCAAGATACCTGCCTGGGAATGCGGCGCTTGCTCGACCGGCGCGGCTACCGGGTCTCGATCGCCCATTCGGTGGCCGAGGCACTGGCCCAAGCGCGGGAAAATACCTTCGATTTGCTGATCAGCGACCTGGGGCTGCCGGACGGAACCGGCTTCGACTTAATGGAAGAACTGCGCCGGCATGGCGGTCCGCCCGGCATCGCCTTGAGCGGGTACGGCATGGAAGGCGACGTGGCAAAATCGCGCGAGGCAGGCTTCAGCGAGCACTTGATCAAGCCGGTCGCCATCGACCGCCTGGAGGCCGCGATGCGGCAGTTGCTCGGGAAGGTCTCGTGAGGATCGCCCTTAAACAGGCGGGGATGCGTCTCCGACGCGGTCCTGAATTGTCTGGTTAACCGCACCTGCGCAGAGCCCCCCTACCCGCTGACGAACGGGTCTGGCCGTACGTCCGTCCGGGCGTTGGCATGCGAGTCAGTCTACGCACCAGGAAAAAGAGTTTGGCAGCCGGAGGAACGTTTATGAAATCGTTGAAGAATATGACGGGAGATGCGTTGGAGCAGATGATCGATTACAAAGTCGTCGATCAAAATGGAGCCAGCATCGGAACGTTGCATAGTCTTTGGTCGGACCCGACTACCGGCGGCGTGGAGTTCCTCGGCGTCAAAACGGGCTGGCTTTTCGGGCACAACCACGTCGTGCCGGCGGAAAAGGCGGAACTCGACGAAAAGGACAGCCTGGTCCGCCTGCCTTACACCGAGCTCTTCATCAAGGAGGCGCCTTCGATCCCGGCGGACGCGGAAATCTCCGAGCTCGAAGAAGACAACATTTACCAGTACTATGGGCTGACCAGTCCGACGGCGGCAGACTCCGGCATTTCCGCCGGTGAGGCGCAGGTGGAGACGGCGGGAGTTGACCCGGAAGCGGCGACCCGCTGGCGACGCACGAGCCGCCCAGATGGCGGCGCGGCGTTCAACAACTTGAGCGACTTGAGCGACATGAGTCCCGCCGCGGCGGGCGTGACTGGCGACGTTTTGCCGCCCAGCTACGGCACGTCCAACATGACCGGCGCCCCGAGCGGCGGCGGCACGGCTTACGCATCCGGATCGGGAACGGAATCAGCCGCTGCGGAACACGCCAATGCGGATCCGATCACCGGCGAACCAGGCTCCCACCCCGTGGGTACCGGCTTGGGTGCGGCCAGCGCCGGCGTCGCGGGGCTGGCCATTGGTGGAGTCATCGGCGGCCCGATTGGGGCTCCCATCGGCGCGGCGATTGGCGGCTTGGCGGGCGCCATCGGCGGCGGTCTGGCCGGCAAAGGCATCGCCGAAGCGGTCAACCCGACGACCGAGGATGCCTATTGGTCGGAGGAGTACCGGCACGCGCCTTATTACGAGGACATTTACGGCTACGAGGATTATGCACCCGCGTATCGGGTGGGCTACGAAGGGTACGGGCAGTTCGGGGTAGCGAGCCGCGACTATAGCGACGTAGAGCCGGACCTGGAGCAGCATTACTTGCGCAGCCGCGGCGATTCCAAGCTGGATTGGGAAAAAGCCAGGCAGGCGACGCGGCATGCTTGGGATCGGGTGAAGGAGAAGTTTACGGCCGGCAAGCCGTAGCATGGGTTCGTTCCCGGTTTGCTTGCTGGTGCACGGGGGATGCGATACCCGGCTGCCCGCGGCTTTTTCGAACGACGAAATCCGGGTTCAACGCGCCGGGCTGGCAAAGGCCCTGTTGGTCGGCAGAGAGATTCTCGCCGGCGGTCGTGCCAGCCTGGATGCGGTGGAGGCGGCGGTTGGCGTGCTGGAAGACAGCGGCCTGTTTGATGCCGGGAAAGGTGCGTACCGTAATCCAGATGGAGCGATCGATCTCGACGCCGCGATTATGGACGGCAACACGGGGCTGGCCGGCGCAGTGGCGCACGTGCATTGCGTGCGCAATCCCATCCGGCTGGCGCGCCTGGTGATGACGGCAACGCCTCACGTGCTGCTCGTGAGCACCGGTGCGGAAGATTTCGCGCGAGTCCAGGGCTTGCAGCTGGTGGCGGAAGACTACTTCTCGCCGGCTAAAGGCGGCGGTCTCGGCGAGCTGGAAGGTTCCGTCGGGACAGTTGGCGCCGTTGCGCTGGATAGCGCCGGCAATCTGGCGGCGGGCACGTCCACCGGCGGCATCCGGCACCGTCACCCCGGGCGAGTGGGCGATTCACCGATCATCGGCGCCGGGACCTATGCGGATAACGCCAGCGCGGCGATCTCTGCGACAGGAGAAGGTGAGTACTTTTTGCGCGCCGTGCTGGCCCACGATATCGCGGCGCGCATGCTTTACGGCGGCTCGATGCTCGCCCAAGCGGCCGCAGCCGGCGTGCGCGAGCGGTTGACCGCCAAGGGCGGCCGCGGCGGCCTCATCGCGCTGGACCGCACCGGTAGCGCCACGATGATTTTCAACACGCCGACGATGGCCCGGGGCCGGGTGATCGGCCAAACGGGCGTGCCGGAGGTGGCGATGTTCGAGGAGGAACTTAGCCCGGTGGAATAGAGGCGTTCGCGACAAACGGTAGCCGCCGCGGAGCGGCCTCCGAAAAAAAGGTAGGGATGGGTCTCCGTGTATAGACCGGAGACATGGGTAACAGGTGGCCG
>CAXUFU010000266.1:0-894 GCA_964250275.1 uncultured Chthoniobacterales bacterium
CCGCTACAGCCGGAGACCTATCTCTACTTCAAAGCGTTAGCTGCGGCAGGATGTTCTTTGGCAGAGCTGCCGTGACCGTCACCATTGGGCGATTGACCACCTGGCTCAAGCGCAACGACATCGCCACGCTACAGAGAACATAGGCGTTCTCCGGCGCAACATCCCAATGAGCGGCGATGAAGTCCACCAGCCGCGAAGTCGCCGTCGCCGCGGCGGTCAGCGGGTCGTCGGCACACTCGAGGATGAGCCACTCGCCGGCGTCGGGCGCCGAAGGCTGGCGGGGTGGCGCTTCGGCCATGGGTGCGGGCAACGAAAAATCCCGCCGCAGCCGGAAGCGCAGGCTGACTTCGGCCGGAGTTTCGATGCCGTTGAGGCAGACTTCGCCGTTGCCCTGCGCCGCGTGCACGTCGCCCGTGGAGAACAGTGCGCCGGGCCGGAAAACGGGCAGGTAAAGGGTCGCGCCCGCGCCGAGATCGCGGACGTCCAGGTTCCCCCCGAACGGGCCGGGCGGCCGGGTGCGAAACTCGCCGTCCTGTGCCGGGGCCACGCCCATGATCCCGCAGAACGGCCGCAGCGGAACCCTCGCTGGGGTTAAAGAGAGGGAGACATCTTGCTCCAGGTGCCAGAGGAAGAGATGCGGCTCATGGAAGCGTTTTGCCAGCAATCCCAAGCCACCGAAAATGCTCGACCAGCCCCAGCCACCATGAAGCACGTCCAGGACGTCAATTTGCAACACGTCGCCGGGTTGGGCACCCTCGATGAAGACAGGCCCGGTCAGCGCGTGAATGCGCTCGCGATCGAGGCGGATAAAGTCGGCCAGCTTGGATGCGGGTGAGAGTTGTCCGTCGCTGGAGTCCCGGCAGCGGAAGTGAACGGTATCGCCCGAGCGGATCG
>CAXUFU010000266.1:940-3422 GCA_964250275.1 uncultured Chthoniobacterales bacterium
TTCCAACGGTGGTGGATGGCTTCGTGACCCAGCGAGTGTTCCGGCATTTTGCGTTTAGCTCACAAAGCCGGCGTGGACCGCAAATATTCGGACGGGCAGGCTCCGTCGTGCCCCTGACGGAGACCATCAAGGCGAGACGTTAGTGGCCGACGATTTTGACTACCCGCGAGGAGGGAGTCTCCGGGATGTAGCCGGTGCCGTTTGCCAACGCTAAAATGACCGAGCGCGTGACGCCGGGTCCGGCGCCGTCTCCCAACGGCCGGATGGGAATCTTGGCGTTCACCTGACCCGGCTTCAGGATGACGAAATCCTTCACCAGGGCGTAATCCGAGCCGTTGACCGCGGACCCTTTGATGGTGTAGTCCACGCGCAGGTTGGCGGAACGATTAGCACCCAGGCGGGTGACCAGAAATTCGCCGTTGCGGCCCGTACCCGCAGTGACCTGTGGGATACTCGCGCTGAGGGTAACGACCTCCCGCACCGGGGGCCCGGCGCTAGTGCGAAGCGTGAGACTCCCCCCGGCGGTGCCGCCGGAGTTGGTCGCGGTAAAGGAGATGGTGGACGTGCCGATCTGGGTAGGTGTGCCGGAGATCACCCCTTCGGACGGGTAGAAAGTGAGACCAGCGGGTATCGCGCCGGCGGTGAAGCTCGTCGGAGCGTTGCTGGCGGCAATTTGATAGAAGAAAAACTGGTTGGTCTTGGCGGTGGCGGAAGACGCGCTGGTAACGACCGGCACAGGTTCCTGCGACACCGTAATGGTGAGGGCGGCGGTCCCAATCCCGCCTCCCGGATTGTAGGCATAGAGCAAGACGCTGAAGGTGCCAATCTCGGTGGGCGTGCCGTAAATCAGCCCGGTGGAGTTGTTGACGCTCAAGCCCGCGGGCAAGCCGGCCGCGTCAAAGAAGAAGGGATTGTTAGCGGCGGTGAGCTGGAAATTAAAGTTCGCGGCGATCTGACCGGTGGCCGTCGACGCGCTCGTGATGTACGGGGTCGCTTCATCGCTGAAAGCCGCCCCAGCGGCCGCGGCGAGACCCTTGCCTCCGTAATCGAGCACGGGAGTGCCCGCGCCGGTGGCGGTGTCGATCGAGAATATCGTGGTGCCGCTCACACCATAGAGCACGCCATTGTCGCCGCTGGCCAGGCCAACGACGTTGGGGAAGCTGAAGTTGCCTTCGACGGTAGACACCAGGGTGTTGGGATCGATTTCGATGAGCTGGTTGGTGGTTGCGCTGAGATAGAGCTCGCCGCCGTTGAACGCCAGGTTACCGGCGGAATCAAACCCGATCTCGGCGTAGGCGAAGCCGGTGCCGGTCGCCGAGTCGAGGAAATACAAAACGTTCGTTCCGCCGCCGGCGGCAAAAAGGTCACCGTCGCCATCGAAAACCAGGGCATCCCCGTCTGGGATCAAGGTGGGTCCAATGTCTTTAGCGACCCCGGTACTTACATTGATCTGGTAGAGGTCGGTGCTTGAAATCCCATACAAATCTCCGGAGGGATCGAACGCGATACCGGTCACATTAACTCCGGTGTTGCCGATAACAGTGACCGCGCCGGTGACGAGGTCAACGGTGCCGATGTTGTTGTTGGCATCGTTGATGTACAGGACGAGAGCGGCGGAGGCGCGTCCTGTCACCAGCAAGCAGGCTGCAAGCAACAAGAAACCGAAGTGCTTCATAGGGGGGGCACGCCCAAGCGCGGGCGAGGGATTTTGTTGTAGCGTCAGCCGTAACCCGGGGTCAACAAGTTTCCCCTTGGCGTGCGTGAAATGGCGTCACCGTTGCCGTGGGCCTGACGAAGGGGCGACGGGTGGATGGGATGGCGCTTCCCCCAAATACACCAGCGGTGTATTGTACCGGAGTATGTCTGCGATCCTAGATTTGCCGGAAGTCCGCGCGCGGGTGGGCCGCTGGTCGGTGGCGGATTACGAACGTCTGGTGGAGTTGGGCCTCGTGCCGCGGCGCGCTGAACTCATCCGCGGCATCATCTTCGAGAAAACGGCCAAGTCGCCCCTGCATTCCTTTCTCGGCAAGAAGCTGTACGACTTTCTCCTGCGTTCCGCCCGAGCGGGTCTGTGCGTGCAGCGGGAGATCTCATTGCGCTTGGCGGATTCGATGCCCGAACCCGATGTGCTGATCTTGCGCGGCAAAGAGGAGGAATTTCGTCTGCGGCATCCGACGACGGCGGAGCTGGTCGTGGAGGTGGCCGTCAGTAGCGCGGCGTTGGACCGGGAAAACGCTTCGCTCTACGCGGAAGCTGGGGTGGCGGAGTACTGGATCGTGCTCGGCGAGGAAGAGCTGGTGGAAGTCTATCGCCGGCCCGTCGACGGCGTTTACCAGGACCGGCGGACGTACGCCCGCGGCGAGGCGATTGCATGTGGCTGCGTGGAAGGCGGGCCGGTGGCGGTCGAGAACTGGTTTAAATAGGTCGCGCAAGGCGCTGGTGGAGCGCAGTTCTGGCAGGCGAGGCGGCCGCGCTACAATCT
>CAXUFU010000266.1:3432-4729 GCA_964250275.1 uncultured Chthoniobacterales bacterium
AAGCCGACGCGCTCGCTGATGACCGGCAGGGCGTCGTCGCTGGCTTGCAGGCCGGCTGCGGCCAGGGTTTGCAGCAGCGCGCCCAAGGCGGCGGCGCCGGAAGCGCTGTCTCCACCCCAGATCAAGCGCGGCGGGCGGCCGGGAAGGTTGTTGATCTGCAAAAACTGGCGCGCCAGTTGCAGCGTCAACGTGGCGCCGAGACGGACAGCGTCGAATTGGCGGATATCGTCGCGGACCTCGCCCTGGAGAGTGGAGGTGCCGGCACCGAGGCCGGTGGGTTGCGCTTCGGCGCTCAGCGTCTGACCCAGGATGAGCTTGCTCATCTCGCGCCGGGTCAGCGTGTAAAATTTCTCGAAGGCCTCGCCGGTGTCGGTGGAGGCGGTTTGCATGATGGAAACCTCCGTCTCGCGGCTGACGACCAGGCCGCCGAGCTTGGCGGAAAGGCGGAAAGCGTTGGCCAGGATCGAGCGGCTGGCATCGTCGCTCTGATCGTATTTACCGAGCAGGAAGGGAGTGCCGAAGCGGTCCAGGAAGCGGCCCCACCATTCGCGATTCATGGCGCCGAGCAGCCACCAGAAAAGCAGCGCCCGCATCGGGCCGCCCCAGTGGTCGGGTGTTGAGAGCAGATGGCCGCGGTGAATGATGTACCGGTTGGGGTCGGGCGCCATCAGCTCGCTGGTGGGGAAATGCGAGATAGGATCGGTGCGGCGAATCATAAGCCAGCCGGTGGTGAAATCGAGCAGTTGTGGGTCGACAGGCACCAGCTCGGCCAGGGCGTAGCCGTCGGGCGTGGGGCGGTAGACTTTTTCGACGATGGCGACCGGCCAGAGCGTGGCGGTGAGAAGGTGGGCGATGCCCGTCTGCCACGTCGGGCAGGACTCGACGGCGGCCTTGACGGTATTGGCGGCAGCGACGTCAGCGGGATCGTTCTTGTCAATGGGCTGACACGTAAACGTGTCGCCAAGGACCGCGAGGAGGCGTTTGGAGAGTTCGGCCTGGAGATGGGAATCGGCCAGGACGGTGTCGCGGTAAAGAGCAAAGAGGTCGCGGGGATCGCCGGCCTCGGCGGAGCGGAGGATTTCCTGGACGCGCTCGACGGTCATGAGCGGCGCCAGGGCGAAGGGTTGGGAGAGCGGGTTGACGATGGTGACGCGGCTGGTGGGGATCAGGGCGCGGAGGACGTCCTGGACGCGGCGGCGGGCGGAGGCGAGGAGAGTGGCAGGCATATAAGTGGGTTGGTGTGGAGTTGGCGCGGATGATGACACCGCCGCGCAAGCGGCTCCAAAAAAAGGGAGGG
>CAXUFU010000267.1:0-4711 GCA_964250275.1 uncultured Chthoniobacterales bacterium
CCCCGGCTGAGCTGCTCAGCCGATTGCTCCAACTGACCCTCACCTGCTCCGCCAGCGCCGCGCACCCGATGCCCCGCAGCAGGGCCGCGGCCGTGGCCGTCAACTCCGCGTCAGCCGCCCGCAGCGACGGCACAGAAACGGCCTTGGCGGGCGCAAAGAGGGAGCGTAAGGCACGAGAAAAACTGGGTTTCACAGAGGTTTGATTGGGACATCCGCCGGTTGGCCGCTCTGCCGGTCGCCGAGAAGCTGGACCTGCTCGACCGCTTGCGGGACCGGATGCTTGCCATTAACCCGACACCGGCAGCGCGGTATGCTCGCTTCCGAGCAATTGCCGCCGTGGCCATTTCCGCGCCCGCGGCGAACGGAACGGCGGTGGCCGAAGCCGCCCACGCTCAGAACGCGTAACCAGAGCCCCGCTTCACTCGACCGTGACGCTCTTGGCCAGATTTCGCGGCTTATCCACATCGCGGTTCAGGTGCACGGCGGTGTGATACGCCAGCAGTTGCAGCGGTATGACCGTCAACAGGGGCGAAAGAAAGTCGGGCGAAGGCGGGATGTAAATGACGTCATCGGCAATCTTGGCGATCTCCCGGCGGCCTTCGGTGGCGAGGCGATCACCGGGCCGCCCCGCGCCTTGACCTGCTCGATGCTGTTGATGTTGCTATCGTACAGCGCGTCGTCCGGCGTGATGAAAACGCTCGGCATATCCGGCTCGACCAGGGCGATGACGCCGTGCTTGAGTTCCGCGCTAGGATAGCCTTCCGCCTGGATGTAGGTGATCTCCTTCATCTTCAGCGCGCCTTCCAAAGCCACCGGGTAATTGTATTGCCGCCCCAGGAACAGCATGCCTTTGGCGTGCGCGTACTTCGCCGCCACTTCCCGGATGTGCGCGTCCTGCTCGAGGATGCGCGCGATCTTGGCCGGGATCGTCTCCAGCGCCTTGATGATCGTCACGCCTTCGCTGGTCGATAGATGCCGCATCCGGCCGAGCAACAAACCGATCAACGTGAAGACAGCCACCTGGCTGGTGAAAGATTTGGTCGCTGCCACCCCGATCTCCGGCCCGGCGTGCAGGTAAACGCCCGCGCCGCACTCGCGCGCGATGGTGCTGCCGACGTTGTTACAAATACCGAGCGTCCGGTGCCCCTTGCGCAAGCTCTCGCGCATGGCGCCCAGCGTATCGATGGTTTCCCCGCTTTGGCTGATAGCGAAGACGAGCGTATCCTTATTGATCGGCATGTTCCGGTAACGGAACTCGCTGGCGTATTCGACTTCCGTCGGCAGATGCGCCAGCGCCTCGATGACGTATTCGCCCACCAGGGCCGCGTGCCGGGCTGTCCCGCAGGCGGTCAGAATGATGCGCTCGACCTCACGGAGCTCCTGCGGCCGCATGTTCAGGCCGCCCAGGCGCGCGCTGGCATCCTCCAGCGAGAGGCGGCCCCGCAACGCGTCCCGCACGCTCTCCGGCTGCTCGAAGATCTCCTTGAGCATGTAGTGCGGGAAATCGCCCAGAGCGATGTCGGCGCTGGTAAAATCCACCTTCGTCACTTCATACGAGCCGGTGACGGCACCCACCAAGCTGCTGATCTCAAATTGGTCCCGCTCGACGGCAGCAATGTCGTAATCCTTGAGGTAAACGGCTTCCTGCGTGTGCGCCACGATCGCTTGTGCGTCGCTGGCGAGGAAGTTTTCCCCTTTGCCGATACCCAGGACCAGGGGACTGCCGCGCCGTGCGCCGATCAGGAGATCCGGCACGTCGAGATGAATCAACGCGATGCCGTAGGTGCCGATCACTTGCTTGAGCGCGGTGCGCACCGCTTCCAGCAGCCGGGCCTTGGACGGCGGCCCTTCTCCTTCGTCGAAATAGCGGCCGATCAGGTGCGCCAAGACTTCCGTGTCAGTCTGGGAGCGGAACCGGTGCCCGGAATCGAGCAGTTCCGCGCGCAGGACCTGATAATTCTCGATCACCCCGTTGTGCACGAGCGCCAGCCGTTCCCGCTGGTCGAACTGCGGGTGGGCGTTGACGTCGTTGGGTTTGCCATGCGTGGCCCAACGCGTGTGGCTGATGCCGATGCGGCCCGAGACGGCGGATTTCTCCAGGAGATCGGCCAGGTTTTGGATGCGCCCGGCGCACTTGCGGCTTTCCAGCCGGTCTGCGTCGATGGTCGCCAGCCCGGCGGAATCGTACCCGCGATACTCCAGGCGCCGCAAACCGTCCATCAGGATGGGAGTTGCGTCTGCCCGGCCGATGTAACCCACGATGCCGCACATGCTTGGCAGAGTACGCGATATTTCCGCGGATAAAAGCGCGGAAAGGAGCCGGCCCGGCTACAGCCCGCGGGTGAGCAAATCGCGCAACAAGCCGTCCAGCCGTTCGTCGAGCGCCGTTGGCAGCTTGCCCTCTTCGAAATCCTTTGTCACGTACAGGAACCGGGGCACGATCCAGCAGCGGAAATCCAGCACCAGTGAGGTGGCGAAGCTCATGATCGCCATGTAAGAGCCCTGGCCGCCGGCCGAGCAGAGGAAGCCCACCGTTTTGCCGCCCAGAGCGCTCTCTCCCATCAGCTCGATGAAGTTCTTGGCCACCGCGTTGACGTCATAATTGTAGACGGGCAGCGCGAAAAGCACCTGGGTCGCGGCCGTTGTCAGCGCTTGCGCGCGGCCCACGGCCGGATCGCCCCAGGCCGCTCCGGCACCGGCAAAAGGCAACGGATGCGCGGTCAAGTCCAGCAGGGTGCCCCGGACGCCGGCGGCGTCCAGTTTTGCGGCGGCCAAGCGCGCGAGCTGTTGGGAGCGGGAACTCTCACTCAGGCTGCTGGCTACGATCAGGACGTGAGTATCGGCCGAAGCCGGGAGGGAAGCAGGCATTGAAGGAAGGGCGATCCGGGGATTATACGTTGCACGAGAGGCAGCGCCAAGCCACACTTTCACCTCCTCGTTTACTTCCTCGGACTCTTGCGCATCCTCGACCGCTACCTGCTGCGGAGCTTTTTGCTCCCCTTCCTCTATTGCTTGATCGGGTTTTTGGCCGTGTGGCTAATTTTCGATCTGAGCACCAACGCGCCCGATTTCATCGAAAACCACGTCGCGCCCGCGGCCATCGCTTCCTATTATTGGACGCAACTGCCGGCGATTGCAGTGCTCACGCTGCCCGTGGGCCTGTTGCTGGCGCTGCTGTATTGCCTGGGCCGCATGTCCCAGTCGAACGAGATCCTGGCGATGCTCAGCGCCGGGGTCAGCTTGGGCCGCATTCTCACGTCGTTTTTTGCCGTCGGCCTGGCCGTGACCGCCGCCAGCACTTACCTGAACTACGATCTGGCCCCGCATGCCGAAGCGCAAAAACAGCAGCTCCTCGCCGAGATGGAGGCTGGCAACGGCAAGCTCGAAAAACGCGCCACTGTGCTCGGTTACTTGTTCCGCAACCGCACGGACAACCGCCTTTGGTACGTGGAAAAGATGCCTACTCACCTGGGCCTGCCGCTCGAAGGCGTCCAGGTCGTGCAACAGGATCAGAATGACAACATCACGGACAAGTATTACGCGCGCACCGCGACCTTTGACCCCGCCCGCGCCGCCTGGATCTTCGATGGGGCGAAGGTGGTGCATTTTGTGCCGTCGGGAGACGTGGCGTCCGAGAGTTATCCCGCCAGGCGCACGTTCACGGGGTGGTCAGAGACGCCGTGGCGGATCGCCAGCGCGATCCTGGAAGCGGACAAGCTTTCCGTGCCGGAGCTGCGTCAATATCTGACCCGCAACGCGGATTTTACGGCGGCGCAACTGGCGCCGTTTCACACTTATCTGGATTACCGCTGGGCCATCCCCTGGACGTGTTTCGTGGTGGTCTGCGTGGCCGCCCCGCTCGGGATCGTCTACAACCGGCGCAGTGTGGTCACCGGGGTGGCGATGGCCATCTTCTGCTTTTTTCTGATCCTGTTCCTGGGCAACCTTTTCATCGCCCTCGGACGCGGAGACCGGGTCGAGCCGTTCTGGGCGGCCTGGACGCCGAACCTCATTTTTTTCGTGGTCGGCCTGGTGCTCTTGCGGCAGCGGTCGTTGAACCGGGATCGTCTGCCGAGAACGCCCCTGGAGCTCTGGGACTTTTTGACGGCGCGATAGGAACATGCTCCACGACTGGACGATCCAGCCCCGCTCCGAAAGCTGCGACATCACCGGCCGGCCGTTTGCCGACGGCGAGCATTTTTTTACCCTTTTGTACCGGGACCGCGGCGACGCTCTCCACCGGCGCGACGTCAGCGAGGAAGCGTGGCGGTCCCTGCAGGCTGCCGGGCCGGGCGAGCAACCTCCGTTTTCCTTCTGGCGCAGCAAGTTCACCGCGGAATCCGCGGTGGCTCCCGCGACGCTGCCCAAGGAAGACGCGGAATCGCTGCTGCGCCGCTTCCTGCAAGCCGGCCGCCCGGAGCACGCCCGGGCCGCCTACATCCTGGCGCTGATGCTCGAACGCAAACGCCTGCTCCGCCCGACGGACGCGCGCGACGACGACGCCAAAGGCGAGCGCCTGCTCATGTACGAGCACGCGCGCACCGGCGAGACGTTTGTGGTGGTCGACCCGCGCCTGCGGCTCGATCAACTCGAGGACGTGCAGCGGGAAGTGGCCGAACTGCTCGCCACGTCCGCGGTGGCGCCGGCCGGCCCTGCGCCGGCAGCGGCTCCCAATCCGCTGTAGCGGCGGTCTATGACCGTCGGGAACCGC
>CAXUFU010000268.1:0-3247 GCA_964250275.1 uncultured Chthoniobacterales bacterium
ACTCGAGCGCGCCCGCCGCGGCGCCGCCCGGCCGCGGCGTGGCGGCGACGGACCCGGCCGAGGGCAGTTTCAGTTCCTGCCCGGGATGCAAGCCGCTGGTCACGTTGGTCGCGCTGTTGGCGGCCACGAGCGCCGCCAGGCTCACGCCGGTCTCATTGGCAATCCGGGTCAGCGTTTCACCCGGCCGCACGACGTGGATGTTAGGCCGTCCCGCATCGGTCTTGCGGGCCGTCGCGCCGGCGGCGGCGGCAAGCGATGATGCATCTTCGGCTTCCAACGGATGACCAGGCGCCGCGGGCGCGGGGTTGCGCTCCTTGATCAAGCTAAAAGCGACGATGCCGCCGATGACCACGATGTGCATCAGCAGCATGACCAGCAGCGCGCGCGAAAGACGCATCTCCGGTTCCGGATCGGCTTTCATCACGGCTCCGCCCGGGCCGACCCGTTGCTGGCGCGGAATGCGGCGGCTCGAGGAGCGCAACTTCACTCGGGGAGTAGGTGTCACGGCTGGCATAGGAAAGACAATGCTTAAGCGGCTGGCGGCGGTTCCGGGGAAAGGGACTGCACGAGCGCGCGGAACTGGTTGCCCCGGTCCGCATAGCTCGTGAACATATCGAACGAACTGGTTCCGGGCGAAAACAGGACCACTTCTCCGGGTTGGGCCAGCGACCATGCGATCTTTACCGCCTGACTCAGGTTGGCGGCCTTTTCACACGGCACGTGCTCGTTCCAAGCCTCCGCGATGCGCGTGGACATTTCTCCGATCAAGACCACCCAACGGACTCTGCCGGCTACGACCGGCGCCAACGCATCAAAAGCAAAACCTTTGTCCTTGCCGCCCGCGATGAGAATGATTGGACGCGTCTCGGAAGTCAATGCTTTCTCCAAGGCATCGAGGCTAGTCGCTTTACTATCATAGATGTAAGAGACGCCGCCCAGTTCGCGGACGAGTCCATGCCGGTGCGGTTGCGGATGGTAGTCGCGCAAAGCCGGGGTGAGCTGCGCGGGAGCCAGCCCGCGGGCCAGACCGACGCCCAGGGCGGCCATGAGGTTTTCGGTATTATGCCGCCCGCGCAAAGCGGTTTCGCGCGGGTCGAGGATGGGTTGGTCGCGATAGTGGATGACTTCGTCCTGGAGGTGCAGGTCCGCGTTCTCCACGTACGCGCTGAAGCTCAGCCGCTGGGCTTTCAGGGGCGGCAGCGGATCGCGGGCGTTGACCACCGCCCAATCGGCGGAGGTTTGCTGCTCGAAGATGCGCAGTTTCGCCTGCCGGTATTCGGCGGCGTCGCGATAGCGGTCCAGATGATCGGGCGTCAGGTTCAGCCAGACGCTCACCGCCGGGCGGAACGTCTCGATGCGTTCGAGTTGGAACGAGCTGACTTCCAGGGTCAGCACGTCAAGGGCAGGCGCCTCGCGCACCACCTCGCTGTAGGGTTTGCCGATGTTCCCTGCCGCGAGCGTGCGCACGCCGGCGCCGTTGAGCATGGCGGCGACGAGCTCGGTCGTGGTGGTCTTGCCGTTGGTACCGGTGATGCCGATGACCGGCGTGGCGCTCTGCCGGTAGGCGAGTTCGATCTCGGAGATCAACGGGATGTCGCGCGCGAGAAAGTTTTGGACGAGCGGCGTCGCGGGATCAATGCCGGGACTCAAGACCGCCAAGGCGTAGGTGCCGTCGTCCTGGGCGGCTGCGGCCCCGAAGGAGCCCTGCACACCGGCGGCGCGCAGGGTTTCGAGCTTGGTCCCGTCCAGCCGGCTGGCCTCGGCGCTATCGAGCACCGTGACGTTGGCGCCGAGTTGGGCGAGCAACAAGGCGGCCGCTTCACCGCTGCGGCCCAGCCCGAGCACCGCCACCGGTTTGCCCGCGTAGTACATGGCGGATGGGTTGCTCACCGGAGTTTCAGGGTCGCCAACCCCAGGATGGCAAAGATGATCGACAAAATCCAGAAGCGCACCACGACGGTGGTTTCCTTCCAGTCCATCAACTCGAAATGATGGTGCAGCGGAGACATGGCAAAGACGCGTTTGCCGGTCAGCTTGAAGCTCGCCACCTGGATGATGACCGAGCCTGCTTCCATGACGAAGACGCCGCCGATCAGCACCAGCAGCAGTTCCTGCTTGCAGCAAATGGCCACGATGGCAATAAAGCCGCCGATCGCCAGTGAGCCCGTGTCGCCCATGAAGACCTGGGCCGGATGGGCGTTGAACCACAGGAACCCGAGTCCCGCGCCCGCCAGCGCGGAGCACAGGACGGTTAACTCGCCACTGCCGGGAAAGAACGGGATCTGCAAGTATTCCGCCACCCGGATATTGCTCGAAGCGAAGGTCAGCACGGCGTACGCGCCGGCCACGGTGACGGTGCAGCCGGCGGCCAAACCATCGAGTCCGTCGGTGAGATTGACCGCATTCGAGCAGCCGACGATCACCCCGCCGTAGAACAGGAAGGCGAACAGCCCGAACCCATAGACGCCCATGTTAGGAAGCAACGCCCGTTTCAAGAACGGCACGTACAAATCCGTCGTGAACATGGCGTTGTGCGGGCCGAAGAGAAACAGCGAGACCACGCCGGCGGAAAGGACGAACTGCGCCGCCAGCTTGGTGCGGCCGTTGATGCCTTTGGAGTTGGCTTTGGTGACTTTGAGATAATCATCGACGAACCCGAGCGCGCCGAGATAAACAATGGTAAAGAGCGCCAGCCACACCGGTGGGTTGGTCGGGCGCGCCCAGAGCAGCGCGGAGACGACGACGCTGATGATGATCAACACGCCGCCCATGGTAGGCGTGCCTTTTTTGCGGCCGTGGGTTTCAAAGAGTTGTTTGACTTCTTCGCGGGTGCGGATGGGCTGGCCAAACTTGAGCGAGATCAGTTTGCGAATAACGCGTTTGCCGAAGACAAACGAGATCAAGAATGCCGTCAGAGCCGCCGCCAACCCGCGGAACGTCGAGTATTCGAAGACCCGCAGAGGCCCGAAATTCCGGCTCAGGAATGAAATGTAGTACATCATGGCAGGCGCGACGTGACCCAGGTGGCGAGACTTTCGCGCGGGCCGGCGGAATGCGCGGCGGCGGGCGTCTCCATCGTTAGTATGCGTTCCATGGCGGCAGAACGGCTGCCTTTGAGCAGAATGAGATCGGCCGGTTGCGCGCTTTGCTCCAACATGCGCGCCGCCGCCGCCAGCTCCGGCACGACCACGACATCGGCCAAGCCCGCCGCGCGCGCGGCGTGGGCGAGCAACTCGGTCTCGGAGCC
>CAXUFU010000268.1:3257-3982 GCA_964250275.1 uncultured Chthoniobacterales bacterium
CGGGTCTAGCCGGGGCGGGCCGGCGGCTCCCCCCACCCTTTGATACCCGGCGTCCCCCGCCGCGCCGAGTTCTCCCATTTTGCCCAGGACAGCAATGCGAGCGCCCGCGGTGTGGATCGCAGCCAGGGTTTCCAACGCGGCGACCATGGAATCGGGGTTGGCGTTGTAGGTATCGTCCAGAAAACGCAGGCCGCGTACCGTCTTGGGCTCCAGGCGGCCTTTGGTGAGCCGCGCCTGGGCCAGGCCGGCGGCGCATTCCGCCAGGGAGAGGCCGCATTCCAGGCCGGCCGCGACGG
This sequence comes from uncultured Chthoniobacterales bacterium, assembly GCA_964250275.1. Lineage (GTDB taxonomy): Bacteria > Verrucomicrobiota > Verrucomicrobiia > Chthoniobacterales > SZAS-18 > CAXUFU01. The sequence goes on from CAXUFU010000268.1 coordinate 3,554, forward strand.
CCAACAGTGCGTTGGCGGCCATGTGCCGGCCGAAGATCGGCAGGGTGACGCGCGCGCTCTCGCCACGGGCCTCGACCGTGAACCGGCTGCCGCCAAATTCCTGAACGAAATCGCGCCCGCGGACAGACCCCGAGCCAAAGCCTGCCAGTACGACCCGGGCCTGGGTCCGCCGCGCGATGCTGTCAGAATATTCGTCGTCCGCCGGCAGGATGACGCACCCGTCTGGCCCGACCGCGGCGGCCACCGTGCCTTTCTCCAGCGCGATGGCGTCGCGGGTGTGCATGAACTCCAGGTGCGCGGTGCCGATGTTGGTGATGATCCCGATGTCCGGCCGGGCCATGCGCGCGAGCGGCGCCAGTTCGCCGGGATGGTTCATGCCCATTTCGAGCACGGCGATCTCGTCGGCGCGGCCGGCGCGCAGGAGGGTGC
>CAXUFU010000268.1:3992-4692 GCA_964250275.1 uncultured Chthoniobacterales bacterium
GAAGTTGGCTTCAGTCTTCAGGACGCGGAAGCGCTGGCCGAGCACGGCAGCGGTCAGGTCTTTGGTGCTGGTCTTGCCGTTGCTGCCGGTGATGGCGATGACTTTGAGCGGCAGACTCGCGCGATAAGCCGCGGCAATCCGGTGGTAACCCAAAAGCGTATCTTCGACCGCGATGAGCGCAAAGGGCGCGGGCAAACCATGGGGCTGATAGTCCGCCGCGACGATCGCGCCGCCGGCCCCCTGCGTGGCGAGCGTGGCGATGAAATCGTGCCCGTCGAATTTCTCGCCGCGCAACGCCAGGAAAAGCTCGCCGGCGGGCAGCGCGCGCGAGTCCGTGCCGATGCCGGTGACGGGCGCGCCGGGATCTCCCTGGCGCAGCTCGCCCTCGGCGTAGCGCACAATGGTTCCGAGGGTCAGCGTTTCCACGGTGGCGGGTGCAGGACGAAGTCGCGGTTGCGCGCCCAACTGCGGTTGATCCAGGGAACATGTCGCCGCTGGGAGATGGCGATCTGACGCAGGTAATGGGAGACATCGACCATGCGCTCGGGATGATCGACGAAAAAGAACATGCTCGCCGGGATGTCTGGAGGTGAATCTTTAGACACGGGAGATGAAGATGGTGAGATGCCGGGCGGGTCCTAGAAAAGGTGGGGGCGGGCTCTGCAAGCCGTCACTGACTGTCTGCGGAGCGTCCGTTAAC
>CAXUFU010000269.1:0-1798 GCA_964250275.1 uncultured Chthoniobacterales bacterium
CGCCGCCAACACGTTTACGACCCTTCTTAACTTTGATCCCAACACCGATGGCAACGTACCCTACGCGGCGCTGGTCCAGGGGGCTGACGGCAAATTCTACGGCGTCAACACCACCGGCGGACGCAGCGGCAACGGCACGATCTTCAGCCTCTCGCCAGGCAACGGCGATTTTACCGTGCTCAACACCTTTACCCAGAGCAACCAGGGCTACCAACCCGAAGGCGCGCTGGTGCAGGCGAGCGACGGCAACTTCTACGGCGCCACCAGCGAGGGGGGTGCCAATGGCCTCGGAACGCTCTATCAGGTCATCCCGTCCACGGGCAAACTGAACATCCTTTCGGCCTTCATGAGCGGCGACCCCGGCTCCAACCCGGTTGGCGCTGTCATCCAGGGAGTCGACGGCTTTCTTTATGGGACGGCGGAGTTCGGTGGCGCGGATGGTTTCGGCACGGTTTTCCGCGCGGACATTTCGACCGGCGCAACCACGACGCTGGCTGAAATCGAAGGCGGCGCCGATGGCATCAATCCGGAATGCGATCTCATCCAGGGCACCGACGGAAATTTTTACGGCACCACCAGCCAGGGTGGCACCGATAGCCTGGGGACCATCTTTCAAGTCACACCGGCGGGTGTCTTCACCGTCCTCTACACTTTCACCGGCGGGACGGATGGCGGCACGCCCCTACGTGGCGTGGTGCAGGGCAAAGACGGGGCCTTTTACGGCGTGGCCACCGCGGGCGGAATCGGGGGCGCGGGGCTGATTTACAAAATCACGGTGACTGGCACCACGGCGGCGTTTAGCACGGTCTACGCCTTCGAACCCACTCTCGGCGACGGCACAAAGGCGATTGGCGGCCTGGTCCAGGCCAGTGACGGCAATTTCTACGGCACGACCTCAACGGGGGGCAGCAACGGAGACGGCACTGTGTACCGCGTCACGCCGGCGGGCGCTTTTGACACCATTTACGACTTCACGGATAGCGGCGACGCCGGGGACCCGATCAGCGGTTTGACGCAAGGGACAGACGGTCGGCTCTACGGCACCACGGCGGGGGAGAGCGATTCGAACGGGACAATCTACGTCATCGATCTCGGCCTGGCGGCTCCCGCGCCCGCAGTCACGCTGTTTACGCCCACCTCGGCGAACGTGGGCGACACCATCGAAGTCGTCGGGCAGCATCTGGTGGGCACGACCGCGGTCAAGTTCACCGGCGCCAATGGCACAACCATTCCGGCGACCAGCTTCAGCCTCGCTTCCGGAACTTACCTGACGGCCGTGGTGCCGACCGGAGCGGTCACGGGGCCAATCTCCGTCACGGCCAATGGGCTGACGGGTGCGTCGGTGGCGGAGCTGGACATCACCGGCACGACGCCGCCGGTAAATACGGGCGTGACGGTCGACGTGATAGCCTCCGATCCGATCGCCGCTTTTGAGGGCGACAACGAGGGGCGCTTCAAAATCAGCCGGACAACTAACGACGCCAGCCGCCCGCTGACCGTCCTCTTCGGGTTCGGCGCCAACAGCACCGCGGTACGGGGCCACGATTACAACTTGGCCACGCAAGGAGAGACGTTGGCGACCGTGACGCGGTCTGTGACCATTCCCGCCGGCGAGAAGAGCGTGGGGTTGAAAGTGGTTCCGATTTCCTCGACCGCGACGTCCCGTCCGGATCGGACCGTGATCTTGCTGCTGCACGCCGGCGCGGGTTACAAGTCGGGAGTGAAGTCCGGGCCAAGGTGAGCATCGCCGGCTACAGCGATTAGCGAGAGCAGATTAGAAGCTGTTGTTGCCGGTAAG
>CAXUFU010000269.1:1808-2766 GCA_964250275.1 uncultured Chthoniobacterales bacterium
CCCCGCCCCCCCCCCCGCCCTACAACTCGGAGGCCGCCAAGGCCAAGGGCAAGTGGCGACAGATTTTCTTAGCCCTTGCTGTCTTTGAGCGTGCGTCCGCTTGGAGCGACGCGTCTCTCTCGGCACGCTCGCCCGACACTTGGGTCACAGCCTCTTCCAGGAAGCTCTATTCCCGCAAAAGATCCGGGCGGACCGCCCGTGTTTGGGCGAGCGCCTGTTCCTTGCGCCAGGCGGCGATCACCGCGTGGTTGCCCGAGAGCAGCACCGGCGGTACTGCATGCCCCCGGTATTCCGCCGGCCGGGTGTATTGCGGGCCTTCCAAGAGCCCGCCGCAACCGGCGGCGAACGTATCGCCTGCCGCCGACTCTTCGTGGCCGAGCACGCCCGGCAACAAACGCACCACCGCATCCACGATCACGGCAGCCGCAATTGCGCCGTTGGTCAGCACGTAGTCTCCGATGGAAATCTCGTCGTCGGCCAGGAACTCACGCACGCGATGGTCCACCCCCTCATAGTGGCCGCAGATAAAAACCAGATGCGTCTGCCGCGAAAGCTCCTGCGCCACCGCCTGGCGAAAAATGCGTCCCTGCGGCGCCAGGAGAATCACCCGGGTCTCGGGCCGGCGCAGGGTCTCGACCGCCTCAAAGATCGGCTCCGGCTTCATGACCATGCCCCGCCAGCCGCCGTACGGAACGTCATCGGTCGTGCGGTGCTTATCGCGCGCCCAATCCCGCAAGGCATGGACGCGGATGGTGGCCGCGCCCACTTCCTGCGCGCGTTTGAGCATGCTGACGCCAAAGGCGCCTGCGCAAAGGGCCGGGAAGAGCGTCAGAATATCGACCTCCAGCATGGGGCACCCAGCCGGCGTTATTTCTCGACGATCTCCAGCGTGACCCGCCCGCCATGACGCGCGGAGGCAGCGGTCATCAGGTTGCGTATGGCACGGATCGTACTCCCC
>CAXUFU010000269.1:2776-4676 GCA_964250275.1 uncultured Chthoniobacterales bacterium
TCCGACTGCGGCAACTCCAAGATAAAATGGTGCGCGCCAGCGCGTTCCTCATCCCGCAGGACGATTTCCTCCGGACTGTCTACCAACTGCACCACCACGAACTTGAGGAACTCTTTCACGCCACAAAGGGTTCCAGGGGTGGTCTTCGGAGAGGTGGACGCGTTAGGCGGCGGCGGCCGGTGCGTTCGCCGTGGCGAGCAAGCCGGCGCGGCGTGCCCGCTTGATGATGCTGCGCACCGTATCCGAAGGCCGGGCGCCGCACTTGATCCAGTAATCGGCGCGCTCGACGTCGATTGTCGAGTTGTTGCCCGTGATCTTGGGATCGTAGGTGCCGATAATCTCGATGAATTTGCCGTCGCGCGGGCTGCGCTGGTCAGCCACCACGACCTTGTAGTAAGGGTGGTTGAGGCTGCCTTCTCTGCGTAAACGAATTGCCACTGCCATAGTCGATGCTGTTAGGAAATGATTCTGCCGGGCGAGTCCTTTACCACACTTTCTAAGCAGGCGCGAAAGTCTTTTGTCTTCCAAAAGGTAGGGATGGCTCTCCGAGCCGGTCCCTTGCTGTCTGGCCAGCGTGCCATGGAAATGGGTCGCTCCAAATACAGGATCGGTTTGCAGACAATCAGGGACCGGCGCGGGAGAGCCATCCCTACCTCTTTTTGGAGGGCGCCTTTAGCGGCGCAGGCCGCTGGCGGGCATCCCGGGCATGCCGCCGCCGCCCATCTTGCCGAGTAACTTTTTCATCTTGCCCATGTTCTTCATCATTTTACGCATCTGCTGAAAACGTTGCAGCAGATCGTTGACTTCGGTGACGCTGGTCCCGCTGCCGGCGGCGATGCGGCGACGGCGACGGGCGTCGAGTAGATCCGGCTTGCGCCGCTCCGGCAGCGTCATCGAGAGGACAATCGCCTCCGCGCGTTTGAGCTCCTTACCATCGGTCGGCAGGTTCTTGACGTTGCTCATGCCCGGCATCATGCCGAGCAGGTTTTCCAGCGGGCCCAGCTTCTTGATGAAGCGCATCTGCGAGAGGAAATCCTCGAAGTTGAAGCTGGCGGTGCGCAGCTTTTCCTCCATGCGCTGGGCCTCTTCCTCGTCGATCGCCTCGGCCGCCTTCTCTACCAGGCCGACGATATCGCCCATGCCCAAAATGCGTCCGGCCAGGCGGTCCGGATAGAAATGCTCGAACTGGTCCAGCTTTTCGCCGACACCCGCAAACTTGATCGGCCGATGCGTGACCTCGCGCATCGAGAGCGCCGCCCCACCGCGGGCGTCGCCGTCGAGCTTGGTCAAAATCAACCCCGTGATGCCCAGCGCCTCGTTGAAATGCGTGGCCACGCTCACCGCCTGCTGCCCCGTGGCAGCGTCTGCCACCAGTAGAACCTCCTGCGGCTCCAAGGTATCGCGCAGGCGCTTGAGCTCCTGGACCAGCGGTTCGTCGATCTCCTGACGTCCGGCGGTGTCGTAAATCTGCACGTTTACCCCCGGCTGCGTGGCGGCCCAGGCGGCGCCTTCGCGGCCGGCTTTGACGAGATCGGTCTCGCCCGGCTGCGGCCGGAAAACCGGCACGCCGATCTGGCCCGCAAGCGTGACGAGTTGATCGATGGCGGCCGGCCTTTGCAAATCGCAGGCGATCAGCACGGGGCTGCGGCCTTCTTTTTTGAGCAGGCGGGCGAGCTTGGCGGAGGAGGTGGTCTTGCCGGCGCCGTTGAGGCCCACCATCAGGATGCGCGCGGGCGCGTCGAGATTGAGCGGCGCAGCGTCGCCGCCAAGGAGGGCGGTAAGCTCGTCGTGGAAGATTTTGACGATCTGCTGGCCCGGCGTGATGCTGCGCAGGACGTCCTGACCGAGCGCCTTGGTCTTGATGCGGGCGATCAGATCCTTGGCGACCTGGAAGTGGACG
>CAXUFU010000270.1:0-4672 GCA_964250275.1 uncultured Chthoniobacterales bacterium
CCTTGCCTTATCTCCCTTCTCTCTGGCAAGCTCGTTCTAAGTCCGACAGGCTCCGCAGAGCCTGCCCCTACCTTTATTTAGAAGCGCTTGCGCGCGCGACTACCGCCCTTAAGCTTGTTCCTCCCATGCAAACTTTGCCAGACGCTCACGGCTACTTCGGTCCTTATGGCGGCATGTTCGTGCCGGAGACCTTGATGACGCCCTTGCGCGATCTGGCCGATGAATACGAGCGCGCCCGGCGGGATGCGGCTTTCCAGGCAGAACTGAGCGGCCTCTTGCGGGATTTCGCCGGCCGGCCCACGCCCCTCTACCTCGCCGAACGCCTCACCCAGAAACTCGGCGGCGCGCGCATCTACCTCAAACGCGAAGACCTCCTCCACACCGGCGCACACAAGATCAACAACGCCCTGGGCCAGATCCTGCTCGCCCGCCGGATGGGCAAGCGCCGCATCATCGCGGAAACCGGCGCGGGCCAGCATGGCGTCGCCACCGCCACGGCCGCGGCGCGGTTCGGCTTGGAGTGCGTGATTTACATGGGCGCCGTGGATATGGAACGGCAGGCGCTCAACGTCGCGCGCATGCGTTTCCTCGGCGCGGAGGTCGTGCCGGTGACGGCCGGCGCGGCCACGCTCAAGGAAGCCATCAACGAGGCGATGCGCGATTGGGTCACCAACGTGCGCTCGACGTTTTACATTCTCGGCTCCGCGCTGGGCTCGCATCCTTACCCGATGATGGTCCGCGATTTTCATCGCGTGATCGGCGAGGAAGCGCGCGCGCAGATGCTCGAGCGCGAAGGGCGCTTGCCCGATCTGCTCGTAGCCTGCGTGGGCGGCGGCAGCAATGCCATCGGCTTGTTCCACCCGTTCCTGAACGACCCGGACGTGCGCATGGTCGGGGTCGAGGCCGGCGGCGAAGGCGTGGGCGCGGGCCAAAAACATGCCGCGCGCTTTTTCGGCGGCCGGCTGGGCGTGTTGCAAGGCACCAAGACTTTCCTCCTGGCCGATGACGACGGCCAGATCCAACTGACCCATTCCATCTCCGCAGGTCTGGACTATGCCGCGGTGGGCCCGGAGCACAGCCATCTGCGCGCCCTCGGCCGCGCCGATTACGCGTACGCCACCGACGACGAAGCGCTGGCCGCCTTCCACGAACTCGCGTTGACCGAAGGCATTATTCCCGCGCTCGAAAGCTCGCACGCCATCGCTTATGTCATGAAAACCGCGCGCGGCATGCGCCCCGACGAAATCATGCTGGTCAACCTATCCGGCCGCGGCGACAAGGACGTGCACCAGGTGGCCGAGCGCGAGCAAATGTTTGCGCTTTGACGGCGCCCGCACCGGACGGAACCGCCCGGCGAATCCAGGATGGTCTCAGCAGGAATGTACCCCATGCGCAGCATGACCGGCTATGGCCGGCGGACAGTTCACGGTGGAAATCCAGAGCGTCAACCGGCGCCAGAGCGAGGTGCTGATCAATCTGCCGCGCGAACTATCCAGCCTCGAGCCGCCGTTGCGCGGCGCCGTCAACGAGCGCATCGCGCGCGGCCGCGTCGTGGTGAACATCGGCTACCAGGGGCGTAGCCCGGCGGCGGGTAACGGGGCGGGCGCGGTCGCGCTCGATGTGCCGACGGCGCGCGCTTATTACCAGGCCATGCTGGCGCTGAAAGCGGAGCTGGGCGCCAGCGGCGAGGTCAGTATCGAATCGGTCTTGCGCGCGCCCGGCGTGCTGCGCGCGAGCGACGAGCCGCTCGAAGCGGCCGCGGCCGGCGAACCGATCCTGCAAGCCTTGCACGCCGCCTTGACCGATCTGCTGGCGATGCGCGCCCGCGAAGGAGCGCGCCTGGCCGATGATCTGCAAACCCGGCTGGAGATCTTGCGCGGCCATCTGGCGGAGATCCGGTTGCGCCAGCCGGAAGCGACCGCGCAATACCGCCTCACTTTGCAGGAGCGGTTGCGCCGCGCCGGGCTCGAGCTGCCCATCGATGACGAACGCCTGGCCAAGGAAGTCGTCCTGTTCGCGGACCGCTGCGATGTTTCCGAAGAGGTGACGCGGCTCGCGAGCCACCTGGACCAATTCGCCGGGCTTTTCCACAAGGACGAGCCGGTGGGCCGCACGATGGATTTTCTCTGCCAGGAAATCGCACGCGAGTTCAACACCCTGGGCGCCAAAAGCAACGATCTGCGCCTCAATCAACTCGCGCTCGCGTGCAAGACCGAATTGGACAAAATCCGCGAACAGGTCCAAAACATCGAATGACCCCGGACGCCCAGAAAAAAAAGTTTTCGCGCCGTGGCATTCTCTTCGTGATTTCGGCGCCATCCGGCGCGGGCAAGACCACCCTGTGCACGGCGTTGCGCCAGACGCCGGATTTTATCTACTCCGTTTCTTGTACGACGCGCGCGCCGCGCCAAGGAGAGGTCGAGGGCGAGGATTATCATTTCCTGACGCTCGAGCAGTTCCAGGCGCATATCGCGGCCGGCGATTTCCTGGAATACGCGGAAGTGCACGGCAACTTTTACGGGACCTTGCGCGGCAACGTGCTCGCCTACCTGCGCGAAGGTGTCGATGTGCTCATCGATATCGATACCCAGGGCGCGGCCAACATCCGCGCCAGCACGGACGCCGGCATCCGCGATGCCTTGGCTGACGTTTTCATCGTGCCCTCGGACCACGATGAATTGCGCCGCCGGCTCCTCAAGCGGGGCACCGAAACGCTCGCGCAGATCGAGCGCCGGCTGGCCAACGCCGCCGGTGAAGTGGCGCGTTGGCGCGATTACCGCTACACGATCATCAGCGGGTCGGTGGAGGAAGACCTGAGCAAATTTCGCGCGATCATGAAAGCGGAACGTTACCTGAGCCGGCGCTTCGCCGACTTCGATTTCTAGCGCCCGAGCTAACCGCAGGGCATAGATGGACCCGGTTTGACGCTGTAATTTCACCCCCATGGAAACGCACCCGCCGATTTCCCTCGCACCCGCGCCAAAGAAAAAATTCGTCGTGCTGGGCGTGACGGGATCCATCGCCGCGTACAAGGCGGCGGACCTCGCGAGTCAGTTGGTCAAATTCGACTGCGAAGTGCATGTGGTGATGACCGTGGAAGCGACGCGCTTCATTACGCCACTGACTTTGCAGACCCTCTCCCGGCAACCGGTGGTCACCGATTTGTTCGATGAAACCATCGGCTGGCAACCAGGGCACATCGAGCTGGCGGATCGCGCCGATCTCTTGCTTATCGCGCCCGCGACCGCGCAGATCCTGGCGGAACTCGCGCACGGGTTTGCCAACCATGCGCTCTCCGCCATCGCGCTCGCCTCGCGCGCGCCGTTGCTCCTCGCGCCGGCCATGAACGGGAAGATGTGGCTGCATCCGGCGACGCAGGAAAACGTCGCGTCCTTGCGGGCGCGCGGCGCGCAATTTATCGGCCCGGAAGAGGGCTTGCTCGCTTGCGGCTACGAAGGCATCGGCCGGTTGTGGCCGGTCGCCGGCATCCTCACCGCCGCGCAGGCAGCGTTGCGCCTTGAGAGCGACGTCACCGCCGCGGATGCGGGTAGCGCCCCGCGCGCCGCATGAAGTATTTGATCACCGCCGGCCCGACGCAGGAGCCGCTCGACCCGGTGCGGTATCTGAGCAACCGCAGCTCCGGCAAAATGGGTTATGCCATCGCTGCGGCGGCGGTTGCGGCCGGGCACGAAGTGCTCCTGATCAGCGGGCCGGTGGCGTTGCCGGCGCCAGCGGGCGTGCGCCTGATCTCCGTGCTGACGGCGGCGGCCATGTACGAGGAGGTACACCGTTGGGTTGGCTCAAGGGACGTGTGCGTGCTTTGCGCGGCGGTGGCCGATTTTGCGCCGGTGCAGGTGGCGCCGCGCAAGATCAAAAAACGCGGCGCCGGCGAGATGACACTCACGTTGCAACCGACGCGCGACATCCTGCTTTCGTTGCGTGAGCTCGTGCGCAACGGGCGGCCGGTGACGGTCGGGTTCGCGGCGGAAACGGACGCGGTGCTGGAGCACGCGCGGGTGAAGCTGCGCGAGAAAGGTTGCGCGCTGCTGGCGGTCAACGACGTGAGCCAAGCCGGAATTGGGTTTGGCAGCGACGAGAACGAATTGACGTTGCTCTTCGCCTCGGGTGCGGAGCGCGTGCTCAAACGCGCGCGCAAGGATCAACTTGCGGCGCAACTCGTTCAAATAATCGACCAGTTATGACAAATATTAGTTGACGTAGTTTGTTCGCTTAGCTAACTGGAACTCGTAAGTGAGGTGAGTTAACACTTCGCTCTCAAACAAAGCCGCGGCTTGCGGCTAGAAAGGGGGGAAGATCGATGCCAGCAAAGAAAGCTCCAGTTGCAGTTGCCAAGAAAGCGCCGGCCAAGAAGATGGCGGCGAAGAAAGCTCCGGCGAAGGCCCCAGCTAAAGAGACCAAGGCACCCGCCGCTAAGAAAGCTCCCGCCAAGAAGAAATAACGGCGCGGGTTTTCCATCACCAACACCTCAACCCTTAAACGCGCAGGGAGAGAAAGCCGTCAGGTTTTCTCTCCCTGTTTTTAAGGTAGGGATGGGCCTCCGGCCCGGTCCCATTTTGTCTGGAGCGCGCACCACTTGCTTGGTGCGACCTATCTCCACGCCCGCTTGCCAGAAAGCCGCCAGGTTTTCTCTCCCTGTTTTTAAGGTAGGGAT
>CAXUFU010000271.1:0-4667 GCA_964250275.1 uncultured Chthoniobacterales bacterium
AGTCCCGGCATAGGCGAATGGTCCGAGAAACCAATCTCCGTCAAACCTCGCGCGCGCGCTGCCGCCACGTACTCGAGCGGCGCGCCGACCGCGTGGTGGCAAAGCGGCGTGTGCAAATGATAGTCGGCGGCCATGCTGGAATGTCGTCGGGCCGGCGCTTTGCCTCCCCGCGGAGGGCGCTGGCCACATGGAAGAGTCCTACATCTTCTCGTCTAGCTTGGCCATGCGCAGGCCTGGAATTAAAAACCGCCGCTGGCGAACAGCCGTTCGCCCGTGAGCCAGCCAGCATCGTCTGAGGCCAGGAACACGGCCACGGTGGCAATATCGCGAGGTTGGCCGACCCGGCCTAACGGCGTTTGGGCGACGGCATGATGCAGAAAATCCTCCCCGAAAACCGCGGTTCCCTCAGTTTCTACCAGACCGGGATTGAGGGAGTTGACCCGAATCTTTCGCCCCCCAAGTTCCTTGGCGAGCGTGCCGGTGATCGCGTCCACGGCCGCTTTGCTCGCGCCATACACTGCCCCGCCTGGCAGGGGATGCCGCGAGATGAGAGCACCGAGGTTGATGATGCTGCCGCCCTCGCTCATGTGCTCGACGGCGGCTTGCGTGACCAGCAGCAGGCCCAGTACGTTCAGATCGAAGTGCCTGTGAAAATCCTCTTCCGTGATCTTCTCAATGGGCGCAAAGGCGTACACACCCGCGTTGTTGACCAGGATGTCCAACTTGCCGTAGTGCTGGATGGCGGCGTCGATGATCCCCTGCGCCTCGGCGGCTTTGGTCACATCTCCAGCCACGGCGATGGCCTCTCCACCCGCCTGACGGATGGCGTCCACCACTTTCTGCGCGCCTTCCTTGCTGGAGGCGTAGTTGACGACGACGGACGCTCCCTCGGCCGCGAGTTCCTTGGCGATGGCCGCGCCGATGCCCTTGGAGGCTCCGGTGACGACGGCGACTTTGTTGGTGAGTTTGTTCATGGGCGTTGCTCTTTGGTGTTCTGCAACCTTCCACGGTCTTGCTTAGTTTCTTAGTACCGAAATATAGTACTACTGAACAAAGCCTGGATGGCTGTACCTTGCAAGAAGGATATGAAGCCTCTTTTTCACCCCTCGATGGATGACGTGACGGTCGAAGGCATCATGGGCGCGCTCTCGGACCCGGTGCGGATCGCCATTTTCGCTGGCGTGGCGGGGGCCGCCACTTCGACCAACTGCTCGTATTTCCTCCAGGTCCGTGATCAAACGATTCCCCGCTCCACTCTGACGACCCACTTCCGCATCCTACGCGAAGCCGGTCTGATCCGCGGGGAACGTCGAGGGGTCGAAATGCACCACACGGCGCGCAGGGCAGAAATTGGCCGGCGCTTTCCAGGACTGCTTGCGTCCATCTTCAATGCCTTGACCATCCAAGCAGCCAAGGGGGCACCGGGCTGAGGGGGCGTCCCGCACCTTCGAGGGTCCATTTTTCCTTGGAGGGCGGCACCGGCAGGTCAAGCAGCGCGCTGCTCCTGGCAGGCGAAGCCGCCCGCCTTACAGATTAAACTTTCCCGTGTGCCTGAGGAAGTTTTCGCTTAGCTTTCGCTCGGTTACCAAGCCGTATATGAAGTTCATCGATTCGGTCTTCGAGATCCTCGCGCGCCATCCCAAGCGCATCGTTTTTCCGGAAGGGACCGAACCCCGCACGATGCAGGCGGCGGCAGAGTTTGCCCACCGCAAGCTGGGAGTGCCGATCCTCCTCGGGGACCGCGCCACCATGGAAAGCGTCGCCAAAGGTGAAGGCATCGATCTGCGCCACGAAAAGATCCGGCTGATCGATCCGGCCAATTCGTCCGACCTGCCGGCGTTTTGCGAGAACCTGGAAAAACTCGACCGTTACAAAAACTTCCGCCTGGACGATTCCCGGCGCATCATGATCAATCCGAATTATTTCGGGGCGATGATGGTCCAATACGGCCTGGCGGACGGCCTGGTCGGCGGGGCCGGGGAATATTCGAGCGGGCTGCTGCGGCCGCTTTTGCAGATTCTCAAGCCGCTGCCGGATGTGCAGACCGTTTTCGGCTGCATGATCATGGAGATGGCGGGCCAGGCGGTGGGCGACAATGGCGTCCTGTTTTTCGCCGACGGCGCCGTGATCCCGGAGCCAACGGTCGAGCAGCTCGCCACCATCGCCATTCACACGGCCGGTCTTTATTGCCGCCTGCGTACCAATCCGGCCCGCGTGGCCATGCTCAGCTTTTCCACCAAGGGCAGCTCCACCTCCGCTCCCGCACAGCGCATGGCCGCCGCCACCGCGCTCGCCCGGCAGCAACTCGAGCAACGGCCGGACCACCTGCGGGCGCAGCAAATCGAGATCGATGGCGAGCTGCAGGCGGATACCGCCATCGATCCTGTGCTCGCGGCCCGCAAGGCGCCGGGCAGCCTGGTGGCAGGGCGGGCTAACGTGCTCATTTTCCCTGATCTCGACAGCGGCAACATCGCCCAGAAATTGGTGCAATATCTGGCCAGCGCCTGCTCCTACGGGCAGATCCTGCTGGGGCTCTCCAAACCCGCCGCCGATCTCTCGCGCGGCGCGACGGCAGAGAGCATCTTGGGCGCCGCTGCCATTGTCGGATTGCAGGCGATCGAATATCACACGATCTATCCGGGCTGAGGCCCGATTAAGGTTTGCGGGGCGCTCTTTTCACTGTGAAAATAACGCGCCTCAAGCAAAGCAAACTACTTACGTACATGAAACGATATTCGCCATCCCGTTCGTTCTTCGGCCTCACCACCGCCGGCCTGGTTGCGGCCAGCTTCGCCTTGGCGCCGGTGCTGCAGGCGCAGCAGCCCTCGCCTTCTCCGGAGCCCTCGGCGAGCCCGAGCCCGACTAATTCGGACGATATCTTCGACGTCATCAAAAAGGGAGCGGACAAGCTTCAAAAGGAAGCCAAAGAACAAAAGGAACTCGCGCCGGAAGTCAAAAAGATCGACCAGCGTGAGTCCGATCTGCTCCGCCGCCACATTGAGCTCGAGCGTCATGTCCAGTCCATCCTGCTCAAGCAGGAGGAGTCCATCCAGCGCCTGGAGAAACAGGTCGACAAGTTGGAAAAAGAGGTGGCTGAGTCAAAGGCGCAACCCTCACCCACTCCCGAGGCCGGCAAATCTTCCGCTACCTTACCGATGACCGAGCCGACGCCCACGCCTGCACCCAGTCCGACGCCGACAGCGGCGCCTTCTCCGACCGCGTCCAGCACTCATTCGTAGCATCGTGGGAACACGATGTGCTCAAGCGGGCATCGTGTCTGGCCAGTCCGGCGCCAGCGGCGAGCGGTTCTGAACGGATCGCGCGGTTGGGCCAACTTGCCAGTTGCGCGATACTAGACGCGCGCGATCAATGAATACTGTCACCCAACGCGTGTTCGTCGCTGCCACTCGTCAGAACGATGGCAAGACGACCACGGCGCTGGGGCTGTTCGCGGCGATCAAAAAACGGCGCGGCCGCATCGGCTACATCAAGCCCGTTGGTCAGCGTTTTGTCGAGGTCGATGGCCTGCGCATTGATGAAGACACGATGCTCATGGACAACACCTTCCACGTGGAGGTGCCGCTTGAGGCCATGAGTCCGATTGCCATCGAGCCGGACTTTACCCGCCGGTACATCGAGCACGCCAACAACGAGTTCCTGGTCCGCCGCGTGCGTCATTCGTTTGACCGTTCGGCTTGGGAAAAGGATTTCGTCATCGTCGAGGGCACGGGTCACGCGGGTGTCGGCAGCGTGTTCGATTTGTCGAACGCGCGCGTGGCCGCCTTGCTGCACAGCAAGGTCATCCTGGTCACCGGCGGCGGAATCGGCAAACCCATCGACGAGATCGCACTCAACAAAGCGCTCTTCGATCGCGAGGGCGTCGAAATCATCGGCGTGATCCTGAACAAGGTGCTGCCCGCCAAGCGCGATTACATCGCCGATTTTGCCCGGCGCGGCCTGGCCCGGCTCGGTATCGATCTTCTCGGCACGATCCCGGACGAACGGATGCTGGCGCATCCGGAGCTGACCCAGATTTGTGAGACGATCGACGGCGAGTTCCTGCATGCCCCGGGCGATCTGCGCCGGCGCGTGCAGCACGTGATCATCGGCGCCATGAGTTCGGGTAATGTCGTGGACGAGTTCCGGCCCGGCACCTTGATTATCACCCCCGGCGACCGGGAAGACATTATCCTGGCGGCGCTCTCGAGCAGTGCCTTGGGCGAGCCGGAAGCCGTGGAAGACGGTGAGACGCCGGCCCATCCGCAATCCTTGATTGTGGGCGTGGTGCTCTCCGGGAACTTGCGCCCGCACGATAGCATCATGGACCTGATCCGGCACTCGAGTGTCCCGGTAATTGCGTCGCGGCTGGATAGCTTCACGGTAGCGAACAGCATTCACTCGATGACGGTCAAGACTCTGCCGGGCGACACCGAGAAGATCGACAAGATCCAGTCGTTGATCGAGACCTACGTTGAGGTGGATCGACTCTTGGAGAAGTTGGATTCGTTTTAGGTGCCCACCGCTCAAGCGCCGCGCAGCGGCATCAAAATAAAGGTAGGGGCAACAAAGCCCACGCCTGCCTTAGCGAAGATCCGCGCTTCGCTGCCTGTCAAAAGAGCCGGTAGCGGTTAAACGCACTCGAGCGCCGATTAGAAGATGTCGTAGCC
>CAXUFU010000272.1:0-1237 GCA_964250275.1 uncultured Chthoniobacterales bacterium
AGCGTGAGGATGACGTAGGCCAGGAATTGCCACCAGACCGTCGGCCGCCCGCCCGCATCGATGAGCGTCTGGATATGCGCAATCACCAGGTAACTGCCAGCCGTGAGCAAAAGGCCCACGCCGATCTTGCGCAGCGGGGTGACTTCCATGAGCCGCCCCCAAGCCGGGTAAACAACGTAGTTGACCAGCGGAATAGTAAGCAGGATCAGGATGGGGTTGGCCGTCTGGACCTGCGCGGGAAGCAACGTCAGGCCAAACAAGGAAAGGTCCATCTTCTTGCATTGCAGCGTCCACGAACCGCCGCTGCTCTGGTCCCACAGCGCCCAGAAGACCGCAATGAAGATGTAAACCATGGCGATCCGGCCGAGCGCCCCGAGCCCTTCGCGGCTGAAGAACTGGCGGAAAAAGTTCACGCCCCCCGCCGGAATGTGCACAAATTTCCTGCGCCCCAGCCAGAAAAACAGGGTTGCCACGACCATGGCCACGCCGGGCAAACCAAAAGCCCAGCGCGGACCAAAACGCGGATCATCCAACAGAAACGGACACAAAATCGTCGCGAGAAACGAGCCGGCGTTGATCGAGAAGTAAAACCAGCCAAAGACCTTCGAGAGCAGGTGCTTGTTGGATTCGCCGAACTGATCGCCCACATTGGCCGAGACACAGGGCTTGATGCCGCCCGAACCAAGGGAGATCAAGCTCAAGCCGAGCAGCAAACCCAAGCGGGTATCATCGAGGGCCAGGGTGAAGTGCCCGAGACAATAGACGATCGAGAGCGTCAGGATCGTCCGGAATTTGCCAAAGTAACCCTCGGCCAGGATTGCGCCCAGGATCGGCGTGAAATAAACGGCGGAGCCGAAGAATGCGAAGTCGGCACGCGCCTCGGCGTTGCTCATGTGATTGGCCACCCCGGCGCGGGTGACCAGGTATTGCGTCATGAACACGATCAGGATCGAGCGCATCCCGTAAAAAGAAAACCGCTCGGCCGCCTCGTTGCCGATGATGTACGGGATCCCCGGCGGCATGCCCGTCTGCGTTTGCGAAGGGGCGGTGCGATATTTTTCGCGGGCGGCGGGAGAGTTCATGGCGACGAAGCGCGGCACAGCGCGGTGACTCTTACAGCAGAAGCGGTCCGACAGGAGAAGGCTGATTTTAGAGCGCATGAAGCAAAACTGTGGCCGGCAATGCTCCGGCTGTAGCGGCGATCTATGGCTCCGGTTGTAGCGGGGGGGGATGACCC
>CAXUFU010000272.1:1247-4660 GCA_964250275.1 uncultured Chthoniobacterales bacterium
GGCGCCGGTGGTTGCGGCTGTCTATGCCGGTCTTGGCCCTGGCCCGCGGAACCGGGGCGCCGACGGCCACTGCCCGCCGCTACAACACGGGAACACCCACAGTGGTCAAACGGGGCGGGCGGCCTTATTGCCTCGGATGGCGCCGCGGAGCCGCGAGAACAGGTACCAGAGGCGCAGCAACACCCGGTATTTCCACAGGGTTACCCAAGACTGTCTCGGGTTGAAATGCTTCTGATAAAACTGTTCGGTAGCCGTGAAGATCTGCCGCGATAAGACCCGGTAATTCTGCGCGGAACTGCGGCCCTTGTAGTGGATGATCGAATAGCGCCCGTCGTACACCACCCGGTAACCGGCCAGGCGGCAGCGGTAACAGAAATCCAGGTCTTCGCCGTACATAAAGAAGCGCTCATCCAGCGGCCCGATCTCCTCCAGCACCCGGCGGGTGATCATCATGAACGCCCCGTTCACCGCGCCAACATCGTACGTCCCATCTTCAGGCAGGTAAGTCAGGTTATAGCCGGCGAAGAGCTTGGATTTCGGGAACAACTCGGACAAACCCGAGGCGCGCGTAAAACCATCCCAGACAGTCGGAATGGAACGGCGGCAGGCGGGATCCATCACGCCTTTTTGCATTTCCAATCGCGGCGAAATGATGCCGATCCGCGGTTCGGCGGCCAGCCGGTCGAGGCAACCTTGCAACGCGGCGAGCGACACGACCGTATCCGGATTCAGAAAAAGGATTGTCTCACCCGCGGATGCGGCCAGCGCCAGGTTGTTGGCCTTGCTAAAGCCGCTATTCTCGGTCAGCGCCAGGAGCCGCACCGCCGGAAAATGCTCGCGGATATAGGCGATGGTGCCGTCGTCGGAATGATTGTCGGCGACAATGACCTCGACCGGCCGCTGCGCGATGGCGGCGGGGATCGAAGCCAGGCACTCGCCGATCTCATGCCGCGACCGGTAGGTCACGATCAGCACGGACAAGATGGGCGGGCTGTCCATGGCGGAGGCGGGAGCGGGTTCAAATTCCGGCGGCATACCGATAGGCCTCCAGGGTCTTGGTCGCCGCGTCCGCCCAGGAGAAGCGCGCGAGCAACGCGGAGTAATCCGGCGGCGGCGCGCTCAGAGCGGTCGACAGGCCCGCGCGGATCGACTCGACCGCGAACGGATCGCAGTAGCGCACGCAATCGCCGAAAAACTCCCGGGTATAGCCGGTGTCGCTGATACAAACCGCGGCGCCGCAGGCAATGCCTTCCAACGCCACCAGGCCGAACGTCTCGAAAAAGCTCGCCAGCACGACCAGGCGCGCCCGGCCGTAGGCGGCGTAAAGATCTGCCTGATCTAACAGGCCGCCATACTCGACCCAGCCAGACACGAGCTCCTGGCGCACGCGCTCGACATAACGCGGGTGCGATTCATTCCAAGCGCCATAAAGCAACAACCGATCCCCCTGGCGGGGCAGCGCCTTGAAGGCGCGGATGACGCCGAGCTGGTTCTTGCGCGGTTCAATCCGGCCCGCGCAGATCACGTCGCGCCGCTCCGGCCAACCCAGTTGGGCGACCCGCGGCGGATCAAAGCCGAAGGGGATGATGAAGGTGCGGGCCGGCCGCAGCCCAGACTCGCGTTCGAGCGTTTGGGCTTCGACGTGGGAGTTGGGCAGGACCGCCCGGGCCGCGCGCAAGACCCGCCGTTGGGTGCCGCGGAAATCGAGCGTGGCCGGCGCGTACAGCGGCAGCCGGGAACGCCGGGCGTACCAGGCCTCCTTGAGGCCGAGATACGCGCCGATGGGGAAAACCGGCAGGTGATACAGGCGGCGGTAGCAGCGTTTCATTTCCGCAAACGAATGCCAGATCGGGCTGATGACCACCGGCACCCCCCGCCGGACCGCCTGGGCGCATTGCACCGCGGTCTCGTGGATGCGGGTGGTGTTAAAGAGATGCACCACGTCGAAAGAATCGCCGATCTCCCCCAGGCCCGGCGCGACGGCGCTCTCCACCCCGAGTTGGTCCAGGGCGGACCGGGTCTTGCGCAACTGCACGTAATCGCCGCCCGGAAACCGGTCCACGTCCGACCGGATCCGGAACAGGACCCTCATTTCGTTCCTCCCTCCGCCGACCGGACGAGCCGGACCCGGTTCCCCGCCGGCGCGCCGCGGCGGCCGACGGCCTCGCCCGCGCTATCGTAGCCGCAGAGAACGAACAGGGGTAGGCAGCCGATGAAGGTCATTGATTCCCGGGCGATCCCTTCCCCGACCACGAAGACCAGGAACAGGATGAGCACTTGCCGCGTGAGCCGCTCGGTCTCGCGCGGTTCATGTTCCAGGATTTTGTAGAAGAAGTAGATAAAGGCCGCCGAGCCGAAAATCCCGATATGGTAGAGGTTCCACAGCAATTGGTTATCGGCCCAATGGAACATCACATCGGTCTTGCTGTCGAGCAGGGAAACCAGGGGGCCGCCGAGCAACAGAATGAGCGGCTGGCTGATGAAATCGCCGCGCATCTTGACCCAGTAATTGTCCCGCATGTAGGCGCTATCCGAGTCGCCGATGTGGGCTCCGCCCAGGAACTGTTCGCCGACAAAATCCGTGAACTTGCCCACGCCGATCAGGCTGAGCACCACGGCGATGACGAGCCAGGCCACCACGTAACGCCGCCCGTTTTTCGCCGCGGCAGCCGGCGCCAGGAGCAGATAGCCCGCATACACGGCCGCCGCGAACGCGCCGAACAAGGCCGAGCGGCCGCCGGACACCACCATCATAAAGCCGAAGGCGCCGGCCCAGAGCGCGCCGCCCAGCCGGACCCCCGGCTGGCGGAACACCGTGAAGCAAGCCATGCCGGCCACGGCGTTCATGCCCATGACGTTGGCAAAAGAAAAGACGTCCCGCTGCAAACCGTGGATGCGCAGCTTGCCTTCGAGGAGTTGATCGTTACCGCGCATGACACCGAACGTGGTCGTCTCGCCCCAGGTGGTTGGGAAGAGATAGGAGCCGGTCTGCCATTCGATGAAACCGGCCACCAGTTCGGTCGCCATCATGACCAGCGTCAAAATGCCCAAGAGCTTGAACCACTGGCCCCAATGCCGATTCATGCGCAGCAAAAAGCCGAGCAGGATCCAATCGAGCCAGCAGAAGCTCCACTTGCACGTGCGCAACGCTTCCAACGTGTAATTGTGGTCCACCACCGCCGGGACCAGCAGGAGCGGCGTGATGAGGAACACCCAACTGTGTTGGGCCACCCAGCTCATGTGGCCTTTGCGCCCGAGCCAAAAGAGGGACAGCAGCAAATGCACCCCCAGGAGGAGATCGCGCACGTAGACCACCGCTCCGAGGACGCCGTGCAGCAGCCCGCTCGGAAAATAGAGCAGCCCGACGATCCAACCCAAAATGATGAGCCGGGTGAGAAACGGATCCTCCGGCG
>CAXUFU010000273.1:0-4659 GCA_964250275.1 uncultured Chthoniobacterales bacterium
GAAATACGCGCAGAGCTCCCCATCGAGTTCCGCCTTCGGATTGAAAAACCCCGCCATGGGTGCGTACTCGATGGACCGCGTGCCGTCCGCCAACCCCCCGCTCTGCGCCAGGCCGACGATGTGCTCATAGCCGAGGATCTCGAGCCGCACGCTGGGAAAAGCATCCCGCAACAACTGGATGGCAGGCAGCGTGAGCAAAAAGTCGCCGATCGCGCCGCCGCGCACGACGAGAATCTTGGGTGTGGAGCTGGCAGGCATAAGCAAGCCCGGAACATAACCGCGCTGCGCCCGGAGCACAGCGGAAGAACAGTTGAGGCAGAGCTTAGCTCTCCTACCCCCCCGGAAAACGCGCGGCCGTTCAAGGCTTTGCCAGAATGCGCGCAACTCCGACCATGACAGCCGCGCGGATCATCGAGTGGCCGGAAGGACACGGCACAATGTCAGCTGCGGCGTTGACCACTGCCGTCTCAAAGCGATAGCGTCCTTGCCCGGTTGGCGCGTGCTTGCCGCCGCGCTTGAAAGAAGCCGCGAGCGATTAGCCCACCAATGAGGCAGCACCGAGATCCCTAAGCTAAGGAATTACACATGAAACGAACTTACACACTCTTGCTTTGTCTCCTGCTAACTCTCGCCGTGAACATTGTCCGGGCGGGGCCGACTCCGTTGCCCGATGATCCGGCCTGCACGCCGGAAGACCGAATCTTCATGGCGCGCGCCTACGCAGCCGCCGACCGGGCGGTCGCGCAGGGTAGCAGGCCGTTTGGGGCGGTACTGGTCAAGGACGGCAAGGTCATCGCCGAGTTCAGCAACTGTGAAATGACCACCGGCGACGTCACCAAGCACGCCGAGACGGGCCTCATTTCCGCTTATAGTCCCAAGTTCGACCGCGCCACCTTCGCCGCCTCCACCCTCTACACCAGCAGCGAACCGTGCACGATGTGCTGCGGGGCCATCCGCTTCGCGGGCATCGGGCGGGTCGTGTACGGGGTGACCGAGAGCCAGTTTGTACGCCTCATCGGCGAACCGGCCGGGCCGCATCCGCTGGATAGTAAAGAAGTGTTCGCGCGCACCGCGCCGCAGGTCACGGTGCTTGGCCCCCTGCTGGAAGCCGAAGGCCTCAAGCTGCACGAGAGCTACTGGCCCGCGCATCTGCTCGGATTACACCCCGCGCCGACACCAGCCCGGTAGGGTTAAGTTCCGTCGGGGCCAGCGTGATCCGCCTGTAGCGGCGGTCTATGACCGTCGGCGGCGGTGTGCCTCGCGGGCAGCTTCCGACGGTCCTAGGCTGCCGCTACAGACCGGAAAAGCACGTTGCTTTGTCTAGGTTGTTAGCCACCGCGCTGCTGGAGAAACGCAAGATGATTGTCATCGGGATCGCGGACATACATCTCGCGGTTACCCCAGGTCTGGTCGGTCGGAGGCAGGTGAATCGGAACCTTCTTCTCCACGAATCCGGCGTAGAGCGCGTCCACATCATCAACCGCGAAAGCCACGCTCATGCCGGTCGGGCCGTTTGACTCAAAGGATGAGACGTGAATAAAGGCATCACCGCAAGAAAGACCCATGTAGCAGGGATCCTCTTTGCCGCTATCAGGGCGGTAAACGAACACCAGGGTAAAGCCGAGCTGGTCGCAATAGAACGCGATGGCAGCGACCGAACTGCTCACCCGGATGACAGGAATGGCCGATTTCATGGTTCCATCTAAGGCCGGCGACCTCTCTGACACGAGGCTGCCGTCGGAACTTAAGAAGATAGCCGATAATAGGCAAGATCCCCTTTTGCCGATCTCCCGAAAGTAGTGCTCAAAACCGGCAACGGGAGCGGTCGCCCGACGATGTCTTCCGGATAGCTTACCCCGGTGCAGGTAGCCCGGCTCCGGTCATTTCGAGCCCACGAAGCAATTCGGACCCGCCGCAGGCTAGCGCAATTGCGAGCCAGGCAGGCACAAACCCAAGGAAGCGCGGGCCACGCGTCCCGTGCAGGATCGGTCCCGATGAATGCCCGCCTGTTTACCACCACCGCTGCCGCGCTCGCTCTCACCGCTTTCGCCCTGCGAGCCACCTCGCCGTCCGCCAAGACCAATCAACTTGCCGGCACGACGGCGCCCGAAGGCCTCACGAACAACCCGGACGCCCTTTTCAACCGGGATCTCCTCCTGGGCGATGCCGGCGGCTTGCGCAACGCTTTGATCGATGACGGCGTGGCCATCACCCCCGTCCTGGAAGCCGAAGCGTTCAGCAGCGCCGGCGGCGGCCACGGCGGCGCCGAAGCCGACGGCCTCCTTGATGTCGCGTTCGATTTCGATCTGGAACGGATTACCCGTTTGTGGGCCGATGCCACTCTGCACTTCAACGTCGTCGATATCTTCGGCCCCAGCCTGACGCTGCGGCACGTCGGCGATCTGAGCGGCGTCAGCAATCTGGCCGGCACCAATTCCTTCCGCTTGCAGGAGCTGTGGCTGCAACAGCAGTTCTGGCGCAAGCGCGCTTCGGTTCGCGTCGGCTTGTTGGCGGCGGATAGCGAGTACTTCACGTCCCAGGCCGCCAGCCTCTTCCTCGATGGGACCTTCGGCGCCTTCACGTTGGTGGCGCTGAACTTCAACGACGCCCCCGTTTACCCGGTCGCGGCGCCTGCGGTGCGGGTCGACGTCATGCCGGTGTCGTTCTTCGATCTGCGGGCCGCGGTGTTTGCGCCCAACGTGGGGGCGGAAAACAACACGCATGGCACCGACTTCAGCCTCAACAGCCGAGATGGCGCGCTCGTCGCCGTGGAAGCTTCCTATCTCGTCAACCAGTCGCCGAACGACTTTGGCCGGATCGGCACCTACAAACTGGGCACCTTCCTCCAGCAAGGCGATTACGCTTCCTTTGGCTCGCAAGCCGCAAACGCCCTGAATCCCGCCAGGCCTTTGCACCACGGTACAAACGTCGTCGCCTACGGCGTGGCCGATCAGGAACTCTTTAAAAATGGCCAGCTGACCGTGGAAGCGTTTGCCCGCGTCGGCTTCGGGACGCCGGACTACAGCGTGGTGCATGATTATTTCGACGCCGGCTTTAACGTCATCGGCGTCCTTCCCACGCGCCCGCTCGATGTGTCCGGGATTGCCGTGGCCCGCTCCGGGATCAGCGGACAGTATTCCGCTGGGCAGGTCTTGCAGGGATACCCGGGCGCGACCAGCGAAACGGTGATCGAGGCCACGTACCGGTTCCACGTCGCCAACTGGGCGAGCATCCAGCCGGACCTCCAATATTTCATTAACCCGAGCGGCGTGCGCGGCTCGGCCAATGCCTTTGTCTCCGGCGTGCGCAGCTCGATCAGCTTTTGAGCCGCCCCTCCGCTGTCGCGGCGCCCACTAAAATGAGGTAGGGATGGATCTCCGATCCGGTCCCTGACTGTCCGGCAAGCAGGAGCTTCCACGGCGCGTCCAGTACTATCTAAGCGCCCACTAAAATGAGGTAGGGATGGATCTCCGATCCGGTCCCTGACTGTCCGGCAAGCAGGAGCTTTCACGGCGCGTCCCCATACTCTTGGAACGTTCGCCTGACCGCGACGAACCGGGTCCGAGACCCAGCCGTACCTATTTTGGTTGCCGGTTCGCGGCGACAATCATAGCACCAGTTTGCGCCGGCTTTATCAGCGACACGTCTTGCTGTAGACTAAACATAAGCCAACCTCGCCACTTGTCGCCGTCTGTTCCCATCACGCTGCCGACCGCCGGCACGCACGAAGAAGCCGCCTGGACGCCGATTGTCGGCACGTGGCGGCGGCTGCACGGCAGTTTTGTCAAGCAGGGCCTCAGCATCGAGTGGCACGATTTTCGGCTGGCGCGCGACCTGGATTGGGGACGGTCGTTTCATCCCGGCAGCCTGGAGATCTGCCTGAACTTTTCCGGTGCGGCCCGGCTGGAAGTTGGCGGGGCCGAAAGCACGCTCGGCCCGAACCAGGTCGCGGTTTACACGGTGCCGACCCGCCGCATGCCGGCCTGGCGCAGTGCCGAGAGCCTGCATCGATTTCTAACGGTGGAGTTGTCGCCTGGCTTTCTGCACACATTTTTGGGCGGGGAACTCGCCAAACTCAAGCCGGCGATCCGGCATTTCGTGGAGCACGGGGCGCCGAAGGAGCCGTTTTTGGAGGTCAAGCCGCTCTCGGCTGCGCTTCTGGCCTCGCGCGTGCAGTTCCTGCATCCGCCGGTGGCGGGTCCCGCGCGCAACACGTGGTATCTGGGACGGGTGCTGGAGATCCTGGCGCAAACGCTTTTTCCTGAGGAAGATCCAGCCGAGCTATTTTGCCAGAAATATCAGCGGACCAATCGCGAGCGCGTGGAGCGGATCCAATATTTGATCGAGCGCGACCTGGAGAATCCGCCCTCGCTGCCGATGTTAGCGGAGGAGGCGGGATGCAGCCCGTTTCACCTGTCGCGGATTTTCACGCAAGAGAGCGGCGTGAGCATCCCGAAGTTTCTGCGCATGAAGCGGATGGAAAAAGCCGGCGAGCTGCTCAAAGTGGGCCGTGCGAACGTGACGGAGGCGGCCTTGGCGGTGGGATACGCGAGTTTGAGTGCGTTTAACAAAGCGTTTTTGGAGTACTTTGGTTGTTGTCCAGGCCTGTATCCGCACGGGAAGATCGCCGGCCGCGCCCGCCCGCCGGCGGGCCTGGCC
>CAXUFU010000274.1:0-3609 GCA_964250275.1 uncultured Chthoniobacterales bacterium
CGGTTGAGACGAGATCGGCGTGGCGCCGGGTGCGCAGCAGGGCGATGAGCCGGTCGCCGTCGCCGTGGCGCACGGCGGTGCAAGCTTGCTGGATGCCGCTATCGTCCCCGAACCGGTAGTTCTTGTGCAGGGTGACGACGCTGCCCTGGAGCGGGCTAGCCGGGACGGCGGCGGCCTCCACCACATCGGCGAGGACGCCGCCCGGCTCGACGGAGGCCAGTTGATCGGGATCGCCCAGCAGGAGGACGCGGCAGCGTTGCGGCAGCGCGTCGAAAAGCCGGGCCAGGAGCGCCAGGGGCACCATGGAGGCTTCGTCGACGATCAGAAAGTCCAGGGGCAGCGGGTTCTCGGCGTTATGCCGGAAGGAGATCGAGCGCGACCTGCTCCCGAGCAAACGGTGGATCGTCTTGGCGCCCTGCGGGAGCAAAGCGCGGATCGGTTCCGGGTCGGAAACTTGGCTGGTCGCTTCCCGGACCGCTTCCTCCAGGCGGGAAGCCGCTTTGCCGGTTGGCGCGGTGAGCGCGATGCGCGGCAGCACCCCATTCTGCTCGCGCAGCATCTGCTCGAGGATGCGGAGGACGGTAGACGTTTTGCCGGTGCCTGGTCCCCCGCAGATGATGGTCAACTCGTTGCGCAACACGGCCGCCACGGCATCTTCCTGCGTGGCGTTGGCGCGCGGCGCCGCCGGCGGATTGCGGCTGCACTTGTCCCGGATGGCCTGGGCCAGTTGCGCCTGATAGTTCCAGTACCGGCGGAGATAAAGCCGGCCGGCTGCGTCGAGCACGAGCGGGGTTTGCGCGTCCGGCGGCCCGACCGCCGGAGACTGGAGCAGAATGCTTTTCCAAGCCGCCGCGGGTGGCAAAGTGGCGGCGTCTCCCGGCGGGTCTGCCGCGGCGCAATCGGCGGCGATACTCTCGAGGGTAAGACAGATGTGTCCTTCGCGCACGCTCCGGCTCAAGGCCGCGGCAGCCAGGCGCAACAAGCGGTCATCTCCGCCGAAGCGCGCGACGAAGGCGGCGAAATGGGAGTCGAGCGCGCCGGCTTCCGGACGCTCCGCGCGGTCAGCCGTCTTCATGGCAGAAGTTCATGCAGGGCAGCCAAGGTCGTGGCGCTCGGCCGATCGTGAAAGACGCCCTGTTGCGGTCGGCTGGGATCCACCCCGCGCAGGAAGACGTAGAAAACGCCGCCGAAATCCCGCTCGTAATCATAAGCGGGTAAGCGGCGGCGCAGGAACAAATCCGCGGCCAAGGTGTAGAGATGGTATTGCAGATAATAGTTCCTTTGCAGCATCTCGGCCCGGATCTGCGCCGGGTGGTAGTCGGAGCCGTGCGCTCCCAGCCAGTTCGACTTCCAGTCGATGATGTAATAGCGGCCGCGGCAGCGAAACAGCACATCGACAAAGCCGCGCATGTAGCCTTCCACCGGCCGGAACTGCAAGCGTCCCATCCGGCCGGACACGGCACCGCCGAGGTCAGGACAATGCGCCAGGATTTCGCGGAAGCGAGCTGGCGTCAGCCGCTGCAGCGGGTAAGTGAAGTCGAGCTCGCGCAGCGTCTCGTCGGAGCGAGCCGCGCCGAGAGACACGCCGGGCGCCAGTTCCAGGCTGAGCAATGTGCGGACGGTAGTTGCAACGAGCGGGGCGAAAGCGGGGTCGGCGAACCCGTGCAACCGCAGTTTCGCGGCGACGAGCGCGGGCAAATCGTCGGGACGATCGAGATCCACTTCCTCGAGCACGTCGTGAAAGAAATCGCCGGCGGAAGCGCCGCGCGGGAACGTGAAAATCGTCGGTCCAGCGCCCGCGGGGTCCGGGGCGGCCGCGCGCAGCTCACCCTCTGCGCCGGGCGCAACGTCCCGGTCGAGTTCCACCTCGGTGTTCAGCCCGGTGAAACTCGCGCTCATGGCCACGTGCGAGATGTGGCCGGCGAACTCGCGTGCCGCCAGTGCCGGTCGCTCCGTTGGAGGCGGGATGGAACGGCTCGGCCTGGCCCCGTGCACTTCGACCGCATCGATCGACCCCCGGGCGGACGCCACCAGACGCTGGATCTGCTCCGCCACGGGGTGTTTTTTATCGGCCGCGAGCAGGTGGGCCAGGGGCGACTCGAGGAGGCGTTTTGCCTCCGGCAGGTAGACGTAGCAACGATGCATGGCGCGGGTCAGCGCCACGTAGGCCAGCCGCAATTCCTCCGCCCGGGTTTCTTCGCTCTGCCACTCCTGGTGCTTCTGCTCGCCGCCTTGTTTCTCCCGCAAATCGAAGGTGAGCTGGTCTGCATGCTCGCGATCGTGGAAGAGCAACTCCGTCCGGTTCTTCGACTCGGCCGGTTGCCAAAGAAAGGGACAGAAGACGATGGGATATTCCAGTCCCTTGGCCTTGTGCACGGTGACGATGTGCACGGCGTCTTCGTCGCTCTCGAGCCGCAGTTGGTAGTTCTCCTGGCTCACACGTGGGTTGGCGTGCTGCTCTTGCAGGAAAGCGCGGACGGCGTCGGGCGCGAGGTGCCGGGCGGTTTCCGCCTCGTGCAGCAGTTCCGCCATTTGCAGGTAGTTGGTCAGGCGGCGTTCTCCCGCCGGGAGCTTGACCAAGCGCGAGCGCACCGACTGCTCCACGAGCACGCGGCGAAACATGGCGGCGAAGCAGCCGTTCACCCATTGGTCCTGCCAATCCAGAAAGCGCTCCAACCATTCGAGCCGCTGGCCGTCGTCGATTTGCAACGCGTTTAGTTCCGTGGCGTTCAGGCCGAGAAGATCGGTGGCCAGCGCGCCCTGCAAGGCGCTGCCGCGGCGTGGGGCCAGCACGCCCTGCAGGAAACGATCCAGTTCCCCGGCTTCCGGCGCGGCGAAGACGTTGCTTTCGGTGCGCAGGACGCTGCGCACACCGGCCTGCCGCAGCGCTTCCTGGATCATTTCTGCCTGGTCGTTCTTGCGCACGAGCACGGCGAGATCGCCGCAGCGGAGCGGGCGATCCTGCCAGGTGGCTTTGCCGCCGAGCAGTGCGACGATATCTGAGGTCAACTGGGCGCTGACGAGCCAAGTCGCATCTTCCTGGTTAAAGCCCTGGCCGGCTTCCAACGCCGGGATCAGCCGGAGCTGCAAGGCGGCGCTGGGAGCAGCGGCCGCCAGGCGCAACGGCGCGACCTTCGGTTCCGCGGGCGCGTGCACGGCGTGATAATCGATCCAGTCGAAGACAAAGGGACGTTCCGCCTGCTGGAAGAGGGCGTTGAGCGCTTGCAACAAGCCCGGTTCCGAGCGCCAGTTGGTCGTCAAGGTAAAGGCATGGTCGCGCGCGGCTTGCGCCGCTTGCCGATACGTGAAAATATCGGCGCCGCGGAAACCGTAGATGGCCTGTTTTGGGTCACCGATGTAAAAAAGGCTGTGTTGACCCGTCCCCCCGAAGATCGCGCGAAAAATGTCATACTGCGCGGGGTCGGTATCCTGGAACTCGTCGACCAGCGCGGCGCGGTAGCGTTGGCCGATCAACCCGGCCAGGCGGGGGCCGCGCGGGCCGTGCAACGCGTCGCGCAGATCGAGGATCAAATCGTCATAGCTGACGGTGTGGGCGCGTTCTTTGCGTTTGGGCAGTTCGGTGCGCGCGAAGAGAAGCAGCTCGCGCGT
>CAXUFU010000274.1:3636-4642 GCA_964250275.1 uncultured Chthoniobacterales bacterium
GCAAAAGTCACCGCACAGATCGAAAAAACGGTGTGCGGGCGGCACACCCCTGGCGGTGGTGCTCGCGGCGATCGCGTCGGCACAGACTTCCGCTAGTGCGCCGAGGCAATCGGGAGCGGAGCGATCAAAACGCTCGCAAGCCAGCGTGAGCTGCGAAAGCAAGCCCGAGACATTGTCGGGGTGGAACGACGAGGTCTTGGCCCGGGAGAGACTGGAGTTTGCCAGGAGGATCTGTTTGATCTGGGCGCGCTGTTGCTGCCATTCCGCGCGCACGGCGGCAAAGGCCTGCTCCAGGCGCGAGATCAGCTCGGGCGAGGAGGATTGAACGGCTGGGGGCAGAATCACCAGGTCCGGATGGCGGGCGGCGAGCTGCAGGAGCTTGACCCACTGGGCCGGCGACTGGTCCCAGGCGATGGCGACCGCGGCCAGCAATTCATCGTGTCCTTGGTATTGCCGGCGCCAGAAGTCGTGCGCGATCTCTGCGAAGAGCGGCGTGGCGTCCGCACTGAGGGTGGTGTCGAAGTGGGCGCCGCTTTCAAACGTGAAGTCGCTTAGGCAACGCTGGCAGAAACCGTGAGTGGTAAAAATCTGCGCTTCGTCAAAGCTTTTCAGCGCCAGGTTGAGCCGGCCGGCGCCGGCGGCGATGTCGCCGTGGGCCAGGAACGATTGCACGACGGGATCCTCCGAGTGGCCGGTGCGCAGATCGTGCAGGGAGGCGGCGATGCGGCCGCGCGTGCGCTCGCGCAGTTCCTTGGTGGCCGCCTCGGTGAAAGTCACGGCGACGATCTGGCCGATGGCGACGTCCCGCTCGAGCAGGAGACGGATGAACAAACCCGTTAGTGAATAGGTCTTGCCGGTGCCGGCACTGGCCTCGATGAGGGTGGTTGCCGGTTCCAGGGAGACCTGGCAGAGGTCAAACGGCTGCATAGTCTTGGCTGGGGTGGTGGCGATCAAGGCAGTGGCGGTGATTTGGCGGCCTGTAGCGGCGGTCTATGACCGTCGAGGG
>CAXUFU010000275.1:0-4573 GCA_964250275.1 uncultured Chthoniobacterales bacterium
CAGCGCCATCCCCGGCAGGCGAAGCGCCCGCCCTACAACCGGAACGCGCTTATCTTAGTGCCATCCGGCTGTAGCGGCGGTCTATGACCGTCGATGCCGGTGCCCGAAGCACAGCGTCGCCGACGGTCACAGATCGCCGCTACAGAGGTTAAAAGCCTCAGCCGACGGCTTGCAAGCCAGTCGGTTCGGCGCCGATGTACACGGCCTGCTCGACCGACGTCACGAACAGCTTGCCGTCGCCTGTCTTGCCCGTGCGCGCGGAACGCGCCACCGCCGCAATCACCGACGCGAGCAACTCATCGGAGACGACCACCTCCACCTTGAACCGCGGCAGGAAATCCACCTGGTACGCACTGTCGCGATACATTTCCTTGTGGACGGTGTCGTGCCCAAAGCCTTTGACTTCCGTCAGGGTGATCCCATCGATGCCGAGATCCGCCAAAGCATCCTGCACCTCTCTGAGCTTGAAGGGCTTGATGATAGCTTCGAGCTTCTTCATTCCAGCGAACTCATTCCCTCGAAGGATTGCTGCCCCGGTGCTCTACGCATCCCAATTTTCGTGAGTGGTAGAACCGATCTACGAGCTTGCGCGAGGGGCAGGCGTAAACCCCCGAAAACGTCCGCCCCCCGCGCTCAGAAGCTCTTTCCGCCTCTATAGCACCCGGTATGCCAGGAGTTTGCAGCAGAGGCCTCACCACCAGAGGACAATCTTTTGCGTCGTCTCCCGGGACGTGGGACGGGTTGTTTTTGCTCACGCCACCGGCTAAATAAGACGGCCCGTGGCTACTTTCTTTCAGGCCACGTCTGGGTAAGCCGTCTTACGTCTTCACCGCGGCAGTGCGCTCAGCCGTTGCTTGGCCTGATCCACCCACTTCGATGATCCGTAGTGCGTCACCAAATCCTGGTACGCCGTGCGGGCACGCGCCAACTGGCTGCTCCGGGTCGGGCCGCCGGGCTTCGACGGCGTCTCGCTCAAAGTGGCCGCCTGTTTTTCGAGCACCTGCCCTCCCAGCCAGAGGCCCTCGGCGGCTTCGGGCGAGGCGGGATAGAACGCCGCGACTTTGAGATAAGCGTCGATGGCGCCGTCCTGCCCCTGGGCTTGCTGAATCTTGCCGTTCAGGAACAATGCTCGCGCCCGCGCGTTGTTCGACGCGCCCGGGGCACGGGCGACTTCCGCCAGCAACGGCAGCGCCTGCTCGTACTTGGCAGCCGCCACCAAGCCTTCCGCCAGACCCAGGTTGGCCTCGGCGACTTTCGGTGAACGGGGATAATATTTTTTGAGCTCGGCAAAGGCGGCCTGCGCTGCCGGCATGTTCCCGGCCGCGTCCGCGAGTTGGCCCTGGCCGGCGAGCACGATCGCCTGCGCCGCCTGCACGTCAGCCGGCGCCTGGGCCGGGGTCACCCCCGCCGGAACCGGATAATCATGCGCCAACTTGGTGAAAACCGCGCCCGCCGCGGCAGGGTCGGCTTTCATCAGCTCCCGCGTGTACAGGTCTATATCCGCCGGGCTGTACACCACCGCCGGATCGTAGGCCGCCCGCATGTCCTGCAGCGCCTTGGCCGGATCGGTCTCGTCCGTGATCGAGGCCAACCGGAAAAGGATCCGGCTGCGCGCGCCCGGCTTGTCTTTGTACTTGTCGGCGAGCCCCTGAAAATACTCGGTCACCTGGGCCGGCGTCCGGGCCCGGGCGTCGATCAGCAGGCGCTGGCAATCCAGCAGCGTTTGCAATCCCAGCGCCGTCGCCGGCGCCTCCGGGTAGCGCGCGAGTTGTTGTTCGCAGGCGGCCACGCTCTTCGCGATGTCCGCGTTCCAGACATCCCGCTGGGCCGGCCCGAGCACGATGTAAGAGCCCAGCGCCCGCGCCACCCGCAGCCAGAGCGCGGCCAGATTGGCCAGAGCCTCCGGCGCATGCGGCGAATCCGGCTGGCTGCTCAGAAACTTCTGATACGTAGCCGCGGCCGCGTCGTTTTGGGCGGACTGCGCCTGCACGGAAGCGATGCGTTCATACGCGGCAAAGGTCTGTTCGTTGTCCGGGTACTTGCTGACAAAGTCGTTCAGCACGCGCGCCATGTCGTCGTACTTGTGATCGCCGAGATAGATGTTCGCGCGTTGAAAGTAGGCGTTGATGCCCTCGGGCGTTTTGGGAAATCGGTTCGAAAGATCGGTCAGAGTCGCCAGTGCCTGATCCTTGGCCCCGGATGCCTGTTGGCTGAGGCCGAGCGTGGCTAACGCCGTGGGCAACAGGGAGCTCTTCGGGTACTGCGTCACAAAGGCCTGCAAAGTCTTGACCGCCCCGGCTTGATCGCCGCTCTTGGCCATGACGTAGCCGACCCAAAACGCGGCCTGTTCTCCTTCCGGAAGGTCCTTGTAGGTGTCGCGCACCTTCGTGTACGTGGCCAGAGACTTGGGCAGGTCCCCCTTGTCGAGGAGGATCCGCCCGCGGGTCAGCTCGGCGGAAGCGGCGAGCTCGAGCTTGGGCTTGCCTTGCAAAAACTTGTCCAGCTTGCCGAGGGCATCGTCATAATGCCCCTGAGCCGCGTCGTTGTTGGCCTCGACCAGGAAAGCGGTCTCGCGCAAGCGGCTTTTCGGGTACATCCGGCTGAACTCATCCAGGTAATGTTCCGCTTTGACGGCATCCGGCTTCGGCCCGCTTTGGAAGAGATCGGCCATCACGAAAGGCAGGTTTTCCGCGATGGCGTCGCCGGGGAACTTTGCCTCGAATTTGTCGTAAGCCGCCACGGCCGGATCCACCAGCTTCTGCGCGGCGTAGGTCATGGGTATATAATAGAGCGCGAGTTTCTGGTCCTCGGGCTTGGCCGCCATCGGCAGGAGCGCGGTCATCAGCACGCGGGTTTCATCGTACCGGTTCAGGTCGTAGAAAACGGCGCCGGCTTTGAGGCGGGCTGTCAGCACCGGGTCGTCCTTGGCTTGCAAGGCTTCCAGCTTGCCGGTCTCGCGCAAGCGCGCCTGGTCGAGTTGGCGGATATAGGGCCGGTTGGCGGCAGTCCCTTTGCGGCGTTCGGCGACCAGGAGCTGATTGATCCGATCGACGCGGGCCGTTTGCGCGGCGATCATCGGCGCCTTGGGTTCGACCGCTCGATAAGCGGTCAGCGCTTCCTGGAACAGTTTGGTCTGGGCGGTCTTCGGGCTGTAACCGGCGTGGGCCAGGAGGGTCTCGCCGAGCTGGAACTGCGCGTCATTGGCCAGCGAAATGTCCGTGCCTTTGGCGATGATGGTACGGAGATATTTTTCGGCGTCCTCGTAGCGCTGCAGTGCGGTGGCGCGGGCCGCGGGATCGACGTTCTCGTTGGCCAAAGCGAGGTTGGCCTCCGTGGCGTCGGTAAAGGCCAGGAGGTAATCGCTATCAAGGATCGACTCGCTGTTGGGAAAGGTGGTGATGTTCCTGGTCAGATCACGCGCCGCGGCGGCATAATCGGCGGTCTGGTACTCGGCCACGGCTTTGCCGTAGAGCGCCGTCTCGACGCTCGGGCTGGTCGGGAATTTGTTGACGAAATCCTCGTATTCCTTGGCCGCGGCGACAAAACCGGGCTGGCGTTGCGCCTCCGGGGCCGCGCTGGCTTGCTGGGCCAGCACCTGCGGCAAGAGCAGCGCCACGTCCTCCTGCATTTCCGCCGGCGTCGTCGCTGCCTTCTGCAATTTGCGCAGTTGGTCGATGGCGGGTCCGAACTGGCCTGTGAGGAACTCCGCGTATGCGAGATGATACTGGGCGGGGACCGCGAACTCGGAGTTCGGGTAGGCTTGCAAAAGGCTCGTGTACGCCGCGATCGCGTCCTTGTACTGCCGGCGGTCGAAGAGCGCGTCGGCCTGATCGCTCACCGCCTGGATGGGATCGGTCGCCTGCGCGCGCAGGCCGGCGGGCCAGGAGGCCATGGCCAGGCAGACCACCGCGAGACGGCGCGGCCAGGCAGAGCAGGAGAAACGAGCGGGAAATCGACGGATCATCGGACCGGAGAACGTGGGGGCAGCGCGTTGCGACCAGCCGACTGGCCGACTAACCGACGCCGCGTTTAGCTAACATGGCTTGCGGCGGCTGGCGAATGGATTTCATTTTCCGCGCCAGGCTCAGCCCGGCGCCAAGATTGCAGCTTTCCGATCTCGCGCCAAAATGGTAGCTTTCCCGTGTTTGCCGCTTATGAGTGCTCCGGTTCCCGCCGACGCCGCCAGCCCGCGTCCCGCGCCTACCCACGCAGACACGGCGCCCTTGAGCGCGTCCCGCCGCTTGGGCTTGCTCGTCATCCTCTTGATTTTGCCGGTGACCCTCGTGTCGCTGCCCGCCATTTTCGTGACCATGTTCTTCGGGCACCGGACGCACGGGCCGATCTTCTCGCTGCCGGGTTTCCGCCATCACGCGCCGCCGGCCTCCCCGGCGCCGGATGTCACCGGTTTGCCCAACGCCCTGGAGCGAAATGCTCAAGGCCTGCTGCCGCCACCCGACGCCCTGGCTCCGGACCCGATCGTGCTCACCGTGCGAGCGGAACACGTCTCGGCCCGGGCCGACCGGGTAAAAGCGCTGGCCCGGCAGTATGGCGGCTCGGTGTCCGAGGGCCTGCC
>CAXUFU010000276.1:0-4563 GCA_964250275.1 uncultured Chthoniobacterales bacterium
CACATAGGCCAGGCCGATGCCGGCGTCCAATGTCGGGGAAAGGCCGCCGCTGGTCGTTTCGCCCAGGCGCTGCCCGCCATCGGCGCTGTACACCGGGTAATGCGGGCGCGGCAGCGGGCATTTCTCGGTCATGCGGAAAGCGACCAGTTTCTCCGCCGGACCGCCTTGGGCTTTAAGCTGGAGGAGAGCCTCGCGGCCGATAAACTCCGGCTTGTGCAAGTCGACGAACGTCCCCAAACCCGCTTCCAGGGGCGTGCGTTCCGGCGAGAGGTCGAGACCGTTCAATGGATAACAAACCTCCAACCGCAAGCTATCGCGCGCGCCCAGTCCGCACGGGAGCAACCCGAACTTCGCGCCTTTTTCGAGCAATTCATTCCACACGACCTCGGCGGCCCGCGCCGGGAAAAACCATTCGAACCCGTCCTCGCCCGTGTAGCCGGTCCGCGCGACGAAAAACGGCAGCCCATCGTGCTGCAACACCGAAATGCCGAACCGCTCCGGGCAGGCGGCTTCCGGCCCGAAGAAGGCGGTGAAGATTTCCGCCGCCTGCGGCCCCTGGACCGCCAGGGCGGCGAAGCGCTCGCTGCGGTCGCTCAGTTGGACGCCGGGGACGAGGTGCGACTCAAGCCAGGCAAAATCCTCGGCGATTTTTGAGGCGTTGACGACCAGGAGGAACTCGCCCGCGGCGTATTCGTAAATGATGAGGTCGTCGATCACGCCGCCCCGTTCATTGAGGAAGAATCCGTACTGGCTCTTGCCCGCGACGATGCGGCCGAGATCATTGCTAAAGAGAGTGTTCAACCACGATTTCGCTCCCGGGCCGCCCACCACCAATTGGCCCATGTGCGAGATGTCGAAGACTCCGGCGGCCGTGCGCACCACGCGGTGTTCGGCCAGGATACCGGTCGGATATTGCACCGGCATGGACCAACCGCCGAACCCCACCATCTTGCCCCCGAGCCGCACGTGCGCGGCGTGCAGCGGCGTCTGCTTCAAGCCGGCCGCCGGGGCGGCTGCGGCCGCTGTTTCCGGCAGGTCTGAGGCGGGTTCCGTCGACACGCCCCATCGATAGCCGCCGACCTCGCACCTGTCAACGCGGCCCGACGGGATGCGCGATTCTTAAACGACCGCCCCGCCCAGCGGGAACGATCCACACCGGGGAGTTGGTCCGCCACGGCGCTTCCCTGCAAGAACACCTCGGCCGGCGGGCGCTACCCACTTTCCTTTTAGTCTCTAACATGCGCTGGATCAATGCCCTTGAACGCCGCTTTGGGTACCTCGCAATTCCAGGGCTGCTGCGCATCATCGTCGCGTTCAACGCCCTGGTGTTCTTGCTTTTGGTCTCGAAGCCGGAGTTCAAGGAATGGCTGGATCTGCGCCCAGACCGGATCATGGCGGGCGAGGTCTGGCGGCTGGTGAGTTTCATTTTCATCCCGCAGGTCAGCCTGGGCGGCCAGCTCAGTGTGCTCTGGGAGTTTTTCTACCTGAACTTCCTCTGGCTGATGGGGGAAGGCCTCGAACAGGCCTGGGGCAGCTTCAAACTGAACCTGTTCTATCTGTTGGGCATGGTCGGCACCTCGATCGCAGCCTTTTGCTTCGACGCGGTGGATGCCAACGGCGTTTTCCTCAATCTTTCGCTGTTCTTCGCTTTTGCCACGCTGTTTCCCAGCTATCCGGTGCTGCTGTTTTTCGTGTTGCCGATCCGGGTGAAATGGATCGCCATCGCGTCTTCGGTGCTCGTGCTGCTGCAACTGGTCGCCGGCCCCGCGACGACGCGGCTGACGATCGGGGTGTCGTTGCTTAACTACGCGATCTTTTTCGGGCCCGAGTGGTTCGCGTACTGGCGGCAAAACACCCCCGTGGCACGGCGCCAGCAGCAGTTCCGGGTGGCGCAACAAGCCGAGGAGGAGTCGACGCTCCACCACTGCAAAGTGAGCGGCCGCACGGAGCCGCGTCGCCGGCGACGGCGAAGAATATTGCCTGGCGCACCTGCCGTCGCGGCGCGCGGCGGAGGAAGTCCCGCCGCCCCTGCCGCGGTAGGGCGGCTCAAGCCGCCTTCGTACCGGTTTTATTAGAGCGGGCGCGTCGCTTGCCAGGGGCGTCCGTTCTCGGCAGGCGAAGCGCCCGCCCTACAACCGGAAGCGTGCTGATCTTAGCGCCTTTTGGTCGTAACGGGTCCCGCCCAAGCAAGTGGCACGTGCGCCGGACAGAATGTCAGGGACCGGCTTGGAAAGCCATCCCTACCTTTTTTTTGAGAGCGACCGCAGGCTCGCTCTCGGCCGCGGCAGACCGGCCTGAACCCCAACTACGCCAGCCCTCGGTCATCTCCAGCCAGAACCATTTGACCAAAGATTTAAATACGAAACTCGCCCCGGAAAAGTTGAAGGTGAACCCAGGGAAAATGAACCGGTTGCCCGCGTTGCTCCGGCCGAGAACGCCCCGCGCGCGCCGCACACGGGCCATCGCCGCAAACCGCCGATTGTAACACCGCATCAGCAGGTAAAACGGCGTCGAGACCGGCAGCGAAAAGATCGGCCGGATCAAAACCTCCGCACCGCTGCGGAACGGTTGCGAGGCGACGAAGAGGTAGTACAGCCCGAGATCAAGCAGGAAGACGGGCCGAAACAGCTCGAAATCGCCCATGTACTCGTATTTGTCCTGGTAGATCGCCTCAAACCAGCGCTGGGCCGCTCGGGTGAAATCGCTGTTATGCCGTTCCAGGCGAGCAGGGACGTTTTGCTCCCCGTTGCGCTCGGCGATGATCACATCGGCAGCCGCCGAAACGGTGTAGGCCAGCCAGTCCAGGCCGGGGCTTTAAATTGGGTCTATAAACCCGGGGGCATCGCCCACCAGGGCGAAGCCGTCGCCGGCAAACGTCGTGCTGGAGTAGGCCAGGTTGCGCCGGTAGTTGACGTCGTCCTCGCGCAATTGCGCGTGTTCCAGGAGCTCGCCGGCCATCGGATGGCGCTCCAGCAGGAACGATTTGCAGCGCTGGGCAAGGCTCGGGCCCGGCGGCAGTTGCAGCAGGCGTTGATCCCACACCAGCCCAATGCTGACATCGCCCCCTTTAAGCGGGATCCACCAACTCCACCACCCATCGCCCATCAGATGATTGGTCGCCATGTGCCGCATGCCATGCTGGGCGGCGGTCCAGGCCGGGTACTTGTTTTGCAACTCGAGACCATCGAAATGCTTGACCCCGGTCCAGCGGGACCAAACCGCCGCCGTCGGATGATCCTCGTTGGCCCGGTACCAGCCTTCCCGCCGGGCCAGTAACGCCCGCACGCCGGAGGCGTCCACCACCCAACGCGCGGCGATGACTTGCTCACCGTTCTCGCCCTGCCGGATTGTGAGACGTTGCATCCCGCCCGGTTCCAGCTCGACCTTGGCGACCTGCGCCGGACGGCGGCACTCGGCGCCCAACTCACACGCGCGTTTGAGCACCTCCTCATCGAGCACCGCCCGATCCACCATAAAGGCCGGCACGCGCGAGAGGAACCGGCCGCCAATCTCGCTGCAAGCGTCGAACTCGCGCGCCTCCGCGTTGGTGAACCAAAAGCGCAAACCCTGCTTCACGTAGTGCTGCTCGTTGAGATGGCCGCAGAGCCCGAGCACGCGCATCAGGAAAAAGGTGCTGATTTCAATGGTCGACTCCCCCACCCGGCGCTCAAAGGCCGGCGAACGCTCGACGATGACGACCCTCAAGCCCGGCCGCTTTTGCAAAAGCATCGTCGCGGCAGCCCCGCCCGCGAGCGCTCCGCCGATGATGGCGACATCGTAGGAGTCGCTGGCTCCCGGCACCGGTTCTGCTTTGGAAGCACCCGGTATAGGCTGCCCGGCAGGAGGATGCGTCCGCATGCGTCCCTTCTTAAGTCACCCCGGGCTCTTGGACAATGCATTTTTGAGAAGGAACTCCTTGACACTTCCCTAGCTCCGAAATTACCCGTTCATGCGTGCCGTGCGCTTTGCCGGAGCGCGTGGCTCGCCTCAGCCTTTTGCTCGATCCCGAACTTGACCACTCGCCCTATCCCCCCGCTTGCCACGCTCGAGCAGCAGTTGATGGCTCTGCTCCAGGAGAGGCTCCTGGAAACCTCCACTGCCTTCGATACCGCGACCGACCTCTACAGCCTCGGGATGGATTCGATGCAAATCATGCAATTGCTCATCCTGATCGAGGAAGAGTATGGGGTGGCGTTGCCGGAGTGCGCGCTCACCCGCCGTAATTTCACGACGGTCGAGCAGGTCGCCCGTTTGATCCAGGCCCAGGCGGGCGCGCCAGCGGCGTAGGTGGACGTTTGCGGTCGCCCGAAGCCATCGATTGGGCGAAGTGTTCCGGCGGTTAGCGGCAGTCTGAGACCGTTGAAGGCGCCGTGCTTTCAGGCGAGCTTTCGACGGTCACCGACCGCGGGCACCCGCTAAAATGCGCCTCAGGCTCACCAATCAATCGCCCCATGCAAACTGAGGTGTACGACGTTTGCGTGGCGGGAGGCGGCAGCGCGGGTCTCGCGGCGGCCGTGGCGGCGGCGAGGCTGGAACGGGCCGAGAGGATGTTGATGTCGAAGT
>CAXUFU010000277.1:0-4560 GCA_964250275.1 uncultured Chthoniobacterales bacterium
GTTCCCAGACGGAATGGGACGGCTCGGAGAGCCCGCCGCTCCCTGTCTTTGGAGGCCCTACGCCCGCCAAACCTGCCACCGCTCGCGTTCACCGAAGAAAGGCAGCGCGTCTTCAGAGCTCGCGTCCTCCTCCAAGTCAAACGCCCCGGCGAACACCGGCGGCTGATCCGACGGCTGGAAAAATGGCGGCCCATCCGGCTCATACCCGTAGTAGCAAAATCCGACGATGCGTCCTCCCGGCTTGAGCAGCTTCGCATACCGGGCGGCGCACGCCGGCCAGCGCTCTGGGGACAAGGCAGTCAAAAACGTGCGCTCGTAGATCAGGTCGAACACTCCGGAGTCAAACGGATGCGTGAAGAAGTCCGCCTGGATCAATTTGACGTTCGCGCCCTCCGCTCCCAGCCGCGTCCGCGCTCGTGCCAAGGCCGTCGCTGCAAAATCGAGCCCTGTCACGTGCCAACCGGCCGCTGCAAACGCGGAGATCTCCCGCCCCGAACCGCACCCGGGAATCAAAACCGCGCCGCCCGCGGACGGGGGATGCACCTCCATCCAGCGCCCGAGCTGCGCAGGCACTTGGGCAACTTCCCACGGCGAATCGCCCGCCCGGTAAAGACGATCCCAATATTCAGCGTCTTGGAATGCTTCGCTCACGGCGCCACAACGGTGGAAGCCCTTACAGCACCATCAGCAGGATGATTAACTGGCCCTGTCCCACGAACGGCCCCCGGATAAACAGCGGCCGATCGCGCTCCAAATTGGTGTCCGCTTCGACCAGAACCTTGTTTTCCTTGAGCAACTGCAAATTGACGGCGTAGCCGCCAGGCACCGGATTCTTCGTGTCGACCCGCAGGAAAAACTGGGGGCTGGAAACCAGCCAATCCTCTGTGCCGGTCGGCACCGCTTTTCGCTTCTGGCCCAACAGCCGGAATTGATTGTAGCCGAAGACGCGGCGCAGATTGGCGGCCTGAGACCGCAACTCCTCTGGCGCGGGCTCGGGATGATCGGCGTTCGTCGCCAGCACGAGTGCGCCATACATCACGTCTCCTTGCGCCGCCGCCTGCCCGGGCAGCGTCAGGGCACCGAACAACAGGCATAGTCCGGTGAAGGCGATCGTTGCCGTCCGGCGGCCACGAAAACGAATGCCCCAGCCCAGGCTCCGCCGGGCCCCGGACGGAACAGGGCCGCTTCCCGCCCTTACCGCTGCCTGCTCAGCCATGATGCGGATTCGCCGAAGCAGGCGCTCCCGGAGGCGGCGATGCAGCCGGAGAAGCTGCGGCCTGGCCGTCCGGCACGGTCGGCATGTAATCGAGGCCGTTGATCCAGAGCACGTTTACGTTCGCATCCCGGTAGTGCAGCGGAGTCGCCGTCGCGCTGGTGGTGGCCGGGTCCGGCACCCGGGCCGCAAACCCCGGCGACTCATCATCGATATCCTCGCTGGGCGCGGGTGTGTCGTTCTTCACCATCAGATTGTCGCCCGAGCGCCGTCCATGCTCCGCCCCCGCCGTGGCGGCAGCAACCTGCACCGGGGCGTTGCCCCGGTTCACGGGTGCTGGGGCCGTCCGGGCAACGGTCGCCGCGGCCGGCGCGCCGGTGTGCTGAGGCATCATGCCATAATAAAGCGCGCCGATCACGAAGAGCGCGACCGCGCTTAAACCGACTAGCCGCGTCATCGGCCCCGTAAACCAGCCCAGCCAAGCCGCCCAAGCGGCCGGCGCCGCGGGGCGTGCGGCCGCGCGCTCGTTTTCGATCCGCTCGCGGATCTGCAGACTGAAAAACTCGGCGTTCGTCAGCGCGGGCGCGTGCAGGTTTTCGCGCAAAAGCATCCCCAGCCGGCTGGCGTCTGTCTTGTCCGCCTGAGCCTCCGGGGCGGCCGCGCGGCGCGCGAGTTCCTGCTCGAAAGCGCCCAGCGCGCCGCCTTCCAGCCGATCGTCGATCCAGGCGGTGTAGCGTTCTTCAAATGTTTTCATAGACGTCCTTGAGCATGACCTGGAGCTTCTTGCGGGCGTAGAACAGCCGGCTCATCACCGTGCCGATCGAGCAACACACCGATTCCGCGATCTCGTGGTACTGCAGGTCTTCCACCTCTTTGAGGAGAATGACCGCCCGATGTTCCGGGGAAAGCTTCGCGATGGCCGCGTCGATCCGTTGCCGCAACTCTTTGCCCTGGAGCTTTTCCAACGGGAGCGGCGCACTCTTCGGCGCCAGGTCCGCCCCGGGCTCCAGGTCCTGCAGCGCAATCGTATCGTCGAACTCCTGGCCCGCGTGGATCTGTTTCTTGCGCAGCCAATCGATGGCCACGTTCGTCATGATCCGATAGAGCCAGGTGTAAAAACTCGATTGCGCGCGAAAACGGTCAAGCGACTTCCAGGCTTTCAAGAACCCGTCTTGCGCCAGGTCCCAGGCGTCCTGCTCGTTATGGACCAAGTGATAGATCATGGCAAAGACCCGGCTCCGGTACTTCGTCTCCAGTTCATCGAAAGCACGATCGTCTCGCTGCTTGCAGCGCCGGACGTGTGTCAGGTCATGCTGTTGGGTCGCCAGCGGAGGTAATGAGCCGCTTCCACCCTGCACTCCATCAGACGGCGCCATTCCTTGCTGCATTCAATAAAAAGAATTTCGGCGGCGCGAGGCAAGGATCGGCTCCTGAGCGGGGCGGTTCGCCCGCGTCATCCTCTCTTACCCGCCGCCCTGGCCATAGCGGCGCCGCCATTCGGTCCGATAGTCGCCCATGAGCGAAACAATGCCATCGCGAATGTGGAAAATGCGCCTCCGGACGTCCTCCGCCTGCAAGTCGTCCAGGAGCCGCTCCTGCCGGCAGTGGGCGGCCGCTTCCAGGGCCGTGCTGATGGCTTTGAGCGCGCGTTTGAGGTAGGCGATCGTCATGCCCAGTTCATCGACGTCGTCGTCGCTGAGTGCCGCGGCCAGTTTGACGCTGGCAAGCGTGGCATTGGTCGTCAGCCGCGCCACGGCCGGATGCTGCGATACCGTGTCCCGGTTGTCGAAAAGCTGCTCCAGGAGGACCGTCAATGCGGTCGCGGCCTGGTACAGGGGGTTCCGCCGCTGGCGCGCGTCCGGATCCTCGTCGGCGTCTTCGTCTTCCTCAAACTCGTCGTCATCTTCCGCCTCATCCTCATCTTCGGAGGTCTCGGTTTCGTCTTCCTCCTCGTCATCCTCGTCTTCGTCGTCGCCTGGAGGAGCGGGGCGGGCGGCAAAGAGCGATTCGAGGTCGCTGGTCCAGTCCTTGCCGTTTTCGTCGAGCAGATGGTGCCAGCCCATTTCGCGGGCGATGATCTGGTCGCGGTTCGGATCGTCAAGATACTTTTCCAGCAGCTCCATATATTTCTCCGTCTTGCGATCCTGCTGTTGCAGGAAGCGCTCCCAATCGTACTCATCCCAGACCCGTTCTCCGCCCCCGGACTCGAAGTGATGCTCGGCCATGGCGAAAACTGTTATCTACGTCCGCGTCCGATGCAAACCGCCGGCCATCCTGCGCGGCGCGGAGACTTTCCCCTTCCGCCGTCCTTGGAAACGACGCATCTTCTGCTGAAAAGGCGCCCCTATGAAATTGCTCCTCATCGACGGCAACTACTATGCCTATCGCTCGTTTTTCGCCATCCGGGGGTTGACCAATTCGCAAGGGGAACCGACCAACGCCATCTTCGGTTTCGTCAAAACCGTGCGGCTCATGCTCAAGCACTTGCGCCCGGACTATGCCGCCGTCTGCTGGGATGAGGGCCTGCCGGTGCGCCGGACCGAATTGCAACCGCACTACAAAGCGCATCGCGCGGAGATGCCGTCCGACATTGTCTCGCAGTTCCCGCTCATCCGCGACGTGGTGGTGAAGCTGGGTCTGCACGGCGTCTCGCTGCCCGACACCGAGGCCGACGATCTGATGGCTTCCTACTGTTGCGCCGCGCACGGCCAAGGCATGGAAGTCGTCCTGGCCACCAACGACAAGGACTTGCTCTCCCTGGTCGAGGACGACATCCTCATATACTCGACAGCCAAGGCAGATTTGCCCTCGCCTAGCGATCAATTCGCCCTGCTAGGTCCCGCCGCGATCATCCAGAAATGGGGTGTGCCGCCCCCGTGTATCCTGGACGTGCTCGCGCTCAGCGGCGACGCGAGCGACAACATCGCCGGCGTC
This sequence comes from uncultured Chthoniobacterales bacterium, assembly GCA_964250275.1. GTDB lineage: Bacteria > Verrucomicrobiota > Verrucomicrobiia > Chthoniobacterales > SZAS-18 > CAXUFU01. The sequence goes on from CAXUFU010000277.1 coordinate 4,148, forward strand.
CCTGGGGTGGGGCAGAAGACCGCGACGACGCTGATCAAGAACGCCGGCGGCCTGGGATCGCTCCTGGAAAATTTGGCGGCGCTGCCGAACGAAAAGTTGCGCGAAAAGATCGCTGCCGCGCGCGAGCAGGTGCTGCAAAATCGCGAAATGGTCCGCCTGGACGCCGACCTGCCGTTGCCGGTGGCGCTGCAAGCGCTCACGATCCGCCCGCGATATACGGAGTTGATGGAAGTGTTGGAGCGTTGCGAGTTTAAGTCCCTGCTCAACGAAGTCCGCGCCGAGGCCAAAGCCGCGCCGCCGCCGGCGCCGGCCACACCGGCACCCGTGCAGGGAGATTTGTTCCCTTTCTAGCTGGATCTCTCTGCCGTTAATTCCGTCCAGGCGGAATTGCAGACGCTGACTGAGGCTAAGGC